>JBEVKA010000202.1:0-10920 GCA_040509855.1 Steroidobacter sp. | reverse complement strand
CACCTTCGAAGGCCTGCAGTTCGCGACCGCGACGAATCTGCTCCTCGATCGCGCCACGTGGATCGCTCTGGAAATCGATGGCGCCGCGATCGAACAGCTGATCCAACAATTCGAGCTTCTCGCGGCCGTCCAGCTCGTCGGAAAGTCGCGAGCGCAGATCCTCGCCGTACTTTTCCTGATAAGCCTGAGCAATGGCATCGATCTGTGTCTTGCTGCGGCCACCGAGAATTTCGCGAATCGTTGCTTCATCAGTGCCGGCACCGTCGACGGCTGCATGCAAACGTATCGCATCCTGCTCGGTCTGCCACTCAGCCGAGCTGGCATCATCAGCGGCCGGCGCATTCAACAGATGCATGATCTCGTCGGCATCATCGCCGCCCAAATCACCTTGCAACTCCTCACGCAAATCCACGCCGTACTGCTCGCGGTACGCGGCCGAGATTGCCTGCAGCTGCTCTGGCGTCTTCCCATTGAGCACGTCCCGCAGCGCTTGTTCATCGGTGCCTGCACCGTCGATTGCTTCGTGCAGCCGCATGGCATCCTGAGTCGCGGCCCACTGCCCCTGCGCTGCTGGATCCGTCGTATCAACGGGATCGAGCAAATGGAATATCTGTTCGCGATCGGAGCCGCTCAGCTCGTCGTTCAATCGATCTCGCAAGGAATGGCCATAAGCATCCTCGTAAGCTGTTTCGATGGCGGTGATTTCCGCTCCGGTCTTGCCGGCGAACAAATCCTTCAAGGTTTGTTCGTCGGTGCCCATGCCATCCACCGCGACCTTGGCTTTCGCCGCATCGGCCCTCGCCTGCCCCGCTGCGACGTCGCCGCCTTCCGGCAACAGCAATGCGCGCGCACGCGTCACTTCATCGCCTTCGAGGCCGTTCTGCTCCAGACGCTCCAGTAGAAATTCTTTGGCGCCTTGCAGATCGGTCGGCCCGCCGTTGCGCGCGGCATATTCGAGAGCGATCTGATCGCGCTCCGGTCCGTGCCGGGACTCGATCACATTGAGAACGTGCTGCTCGTCGACGAACGTATCGTCGATCTCATCTTGAATGACCACTGCATCCGCCTCGGCCCGGTTGCCGCTGCCTTGCATGAGCGCGCGAGCACGGTCGAGATCGCCACCGCTGAGCTCGCCTTCCAGCACCTGCATCAGGTCACGCCCGTAATTGTCCTTGAAAGCCTGGCTCAGCTTCGCGAGGTCTTCGGGGCTCTTGCCGTTCAATACATTCCAGATCGCGTCTTCGTCCGTTCCCCAGCCGGACAAGCCACCCTCGGTGGCATCCCACAAAGCGCTGGCGTCGGCCGCTACTTGCTGGTCGGTATATTCGGGAGGCGGCGGATCGACCGCGACAGGGTCGGCGTAGTAATCCCTTGCACCATCGACGCTGCTAATCATGCTGGTCATCCCACGCAACCGCTCACGATTGCGAAACAAAAGTGAATGTACTGGTTGAGTACGGGATGCAGCCGCAGGTGTTCAGGAGCCTGATGCGGCCATGGGGGTTTGCCCCAGGTGGGTTAGACGTCGCAGCGGCTCAGTGCAGCGAATACACAGCCTTCGGTTTCGGAGACGAACCAGCCGGAGAGATTCACGAGCCGACCGGCGGTGAAATCTGCTTGAACTTTCTTTCGCAGCTCGATCAGCGCGTGATCTGCGTTCAGCAGTTTGACGACGGCATCCAACGCCGCACTATCTCGCCGACCGGCCAGGTACTCGCGCCCGAGTTCTTCGATCAATCCGGCATCGAGATCGCCGAGCAATGATTTTGCGCAAGCGCTGCTCGCGGCGGTGTCGCTCAGGACGATCGTTGTGCCGAGGGCAAGAATCAGTTGCAACAGGTGACGACGATCCATAGGTTACTCAGGCGCGCAACCGCGAGCGCAAGTGATCGCTCAAACGAAACGCCAATGCCAGCAGCGTGAGCGTGGGATTCGCGATGCCGCTGGTAGGGAACACCGAGCTGCCGGCCACGTAGAGATTCCGCACGCCGTGCACGAGGCAATGCTCATCTACGACGCCATCTTTGGCATTGCCAGCCATCCTGGTCGCGCCCATGTGATGACGCGAAAGTGACATCGCCGAAATCAGATCAGCCGGTTCGCCGGGCCATTGCACTCGACCCGCTTCGGATCGACCCAGCTCGCTCGCGAACGCCGCCAGTGTCGGCGCAAAAGATTTGAGTGCAGCCGCATCGAAACGCATGTCGAGCCGAACGCGCGGCATCCGCAGCTCATCGAGATCGCCGGGCATCAGGCTCAGACGACTGTCGCGGTTCGGCGTGTGCTCCAGCATGAAATACGCCTCCCGACGCTCGCCTGCTGCCTGACCCGCAAGTCGCGTCGCGAGCGATTGCACGGTTGCGTTGGCATCGCGCGTCGGCTCCACACGGCCAGTAACGGTGACCGTGAAGTTCACTCCTTTGATCTCGCGCTGAGCGGCATCGGACACGCCTAGCACGATGTGCGGCTTGCTTCGGCTGGTAGGATCCAAAGGTGCGAGAGACGTCGCGCTCCGCATGAGCATCAGCGATGTTTGTGCATCTCGTTCGATAGTTGCGTGGCCTTGGAATGCACGACCCAACCAGTCGGAGTGGTTGCCGATGCCGTTACGATGCACGTCGTTGGAGGCCAGCAGCAGGCGCGCATTCTCGATGCCGCCCATCGCCATAACATATGTGTCGGCCCGGACTCGATGAGTACGACCGTTGAGACAACGGACTTCCAGGGAGGTCACTCGCTGACCGTCCTCCGACAGCCGGATCCGCGTCAGGTTGGCCTTCAGATAGATGCGCACACGCTCGTGTTGTGCAGCCGCCTGTTTGTAAGCGTGGTACGACCCGCCGTCGATCGCTCCGGAAGCACGCGTGTAGCAGCGCGGACGCGCGGTGAACCTGGTCGAGCGACCGGCGAAAACCGGCTCCTCCGCTCCCACCATGCTCTTCGCATCAGCAGTGAAGCGCGGTATCTCCAGCAGGTCGCATGCGCGATCATAAAAAGGCTGCATGGCCGCGCGCGTCACGGGCCATCCGGAGTGTGCGACCCAGTCGCGTCGCTGGAAGTCGAGCGGATCGAGCGGCGCGCACTTGCCGCCCCAAACATTCCCGGAACCGCCCAGACATCGAACACGCGAAGAAATGAGATAGTCGTCCAGCGTGCGCTCTGGATTTCCTGGTCCACCGAGCGTCATCTTCCCAGCGTACAGCGATTGCACACGTGCATCCTGCGCCTGCCCGCCGGACTCCAGCACCATCACATCGATGCCGGCGTCGCCGAGTTGCCGTGCCAGCAACAGCCCCGCCATCCCGCCGCCGGCGATGACGACTTTGACTTCGAGCATCGATCCATCGGTCAGCTCTTCGGCATCGAGCAGCATGAGCGGGCCTATGACTTCGCGCCGTTCGCACGCAGGTAGTTGGCGACATCGTGATGCCCATGCTTCTCGGCCTCGCTGAGCGCGGAGCGCCGCTCCGGTGCCGTGAGCTTGTTGGCGATGACGGAGAAGCTCACATTCGCACCTTGAACGAGGAGATACTTCACGACATTGAGATGACCGCCCCGAGCAGCGTTTATCAGCGGCGTTTCATCGTCCTCTACAAAGGCGTTGACGTCCGCGCCCGCGGCGACCAGCGTTCGTGCAATACGTTCGTCTCCTGAAGCGGCGGCAACGATCAGCGGGTTTCCGTCGCCGAGCGACTGCTGATTCGCATCCGCGCCGTGCGTCAACAGCAGCTCCACGAGCTGCAAGTCACCGTTGCGAGCAGCAACGATCAACGGTGTGCCTTCGCCGGCCCGGCGATAATTGAGGTCGGCTCCAGCGTCGATCATTTCTATTGCGCGGCTCGAGTCATGGTCGAGAAGCGCATCCAGCAGTTCATACCCGGGAACTGCGGCGGGTTTCGATGGCGTCGTGGTAACTGACAACGGTTGTGGCACGGCCAGCTGCGCCATGGCGACACCGGCGATACACAAAAGAACCATCGCGGCAGTCACTACCAGCGACTTGGAAAGCATATCCGTGGATGTGCCGAGCAACCGGATGCGGCGCTCCAGCTGTGTCCTGGGTTCGATCAGGGCAGGCGCGAGTAATGTCGTTCGAGCGTTACAGCTTGCAACGTCCAACAACGCGCGACCATACACGACAGCATCCTCACCATCGCGCAGCACGCGAGCATCGCAGTCGATTTCGACCGCTGCCCTCAGCCGCCGAAACATCCACCACAGCGGCAGATTCCATGGCATCAACGCGACGCATGACAGTACTGCGAGGAGGAGCTGCGGATCGCGAGCCGCGAGGTGCTGACGCTCGTGGAGCACGGTCATTCTCTGCACCGAAACGTCGGCCCGTAGCATCCATCGTGGCAACACGATGCGGCCTGGAAAGAATCCGACGACGGCTGGCCCGAGGTCCGTCGAGATGAGCACGTCCGTGCCCGCCACGCTCGCGCGAGTCCAGCTCGCAGCTGCGCGACGCAGGCGTAACCAGCTGAATGCGAGCACGGCGATCATCAACCCGCTGATTGCGAGCCACGCGGACATCAGAACGCTATCGAACGACACCGTCGTCGAGATCGCTGAGCGCTCGACGATGTGCGTCGCCGGCGGAGCGCTGTTTGTGATCGACGACGATGCCATCGGTAAGTGGTTTACGAGCGCCGTCGGCAACTCGATTTCCCTTGGCATGACCAGCAGCGCCGCCGGAATGACTAAAGTTGCCACCACGGCACCCACCCATACCCAGCGTGTCGCCCACCCCGCTCGCTGGCTCAGCTGCTCGAACCCCAGCGCGAGCGTGCCAAGAACAATCGTGAGAATCAGGATGTATGAAATCCATTCCAACATCATGACTTCGTTCCCTTGGCTTTCTCGTCCAGGAGCTTGCGCAGGCGTGCGATCTGTTCCTTCGACAGCTTCTGATCCGACACGAGCTGTGTCATGAGCAGTTCCGCCGAGCCCTGAAAGAACTTGCTCGCAACGTGCATGAGCGCGCTCTTGCGGGCGGCCTGCTGTTCAACGGTGGCGGAATAGCGATGAGTGCGACCCTCCTCCTCGTGCTCGACATAACCCTTGGTTTCGAGCGTGCGCAGGATGGTGAGGACAGTCGTATAAGCCAGCTCGTCCGCCAGGTGATCGCGAACTTCGGTGACGGTGGAAGCGCCGTGCTCCCAGAGCACGCGCATGATGTCGCTTTCGCGATCGGTGAGATAAATATCCATCGGCCAGCGCCACTACTAGAACTATAGTAGAAGCTAGCCGTTGGTGGCGGGCGTGTCAACTATAAAGCTAGTAGTGGCTACTGGCACCCCGCCAAACCATCGATCCACTGGGTAATCAAGGAGACTCCCGCCGTGTCGGCCACGTTCGAGCCCAACGGCGGCATGGCGAATGAATCGCGTCGATTCATGCGATTCACCACCAATGAATTCGTCGCGCTGCCTGGCGCAATCAAGCGAGCGTTCGCACCTACACCGAGATCGCCGGAACGAGGCGAAACATTGCAGGCGTTGGTTGCGGCGAGTGCCGTCGTGTAGCGCAGATCCATATTGCTCGGCGTCGATCCGCCAGGGCGATGACATTGCGAGCAGTTGGTGTGGAGATAAGCCCGGGCGCGATCGTTGATTGCTGCCGATGTGTCGAACGGATCGGGCATCGCCGGCGACGCCGACGCATCTTCAATGGGCGGCGACAGCAACGCGATGTGATTCAACGTCGTGAGCTGGTTGGCCGTGCGGCCGGTTTGTTGATAGACGAACGAACGGTTGAGCTGCGCCGTCTCGAGCCCGAGCGCGCGGCCGGCCACAGCCGTGTGACATTCGAGACATTGCGATTCGCTCGGGAAGATCCAGTTCTGCCCGCCGCCGATGTTACGCACCGCGCCGCCTTGCACTAACGTCGCTTCGCTCTGCGCAGCGTTCCATTCATAACTGAATCCACCCCACGCGCCGTCGGGATGTCGCATGAACAGACGCGTTTCGATCAGGCGTCCGCCGGTGCGGAAATGTTTCATCAACACCGCGCCATTGGGAAAACTCCAATCGCCATCGGCGTGCACGGTGATGTTCTGTCCATCCGGCAACGCCAGCCAGCGTTCCTTATCCGCGCCGTCCGACCAGAATGGCGCATTGATCGCGTAAGGAATCAAGCCTGTGGCCGGTTGACTTGGATTGCCCGGCGTCACGCAACCTGTCGCACTCAGCGTCGCGGGCGCTGTATCGCTGCCGTCGGTCGATTCGAACATGATTCGATACAGCGGGCCGTTGTAGTCGACGACGTAGAGCTCGCCGTCGTTGGCTTCGCCGAAGGAAGAAATCAGCACATCGGAGTCGAGCAGTTGCGTGGGCCGGCGAGGCTGAGTCGCGCTCTCTGGCAACCACGCCCAGATGCGGCCCGAACCGAAGTCGCCGAACAGATATCGGCCGGTCAGCGACGTATTCTGCGGCCCGCGATAAACATAGCCGCCCGTGACAGCCGTACCGAGGCTATGACTGTATTCGGCGACCGGATCGATCAAGTTGCCACTGTTGCAGCCTGGCCCATCGTGAATGAAATCATGCGAGCCTTCGCGACAGCTCCAGCCGTAGTTGCCGCCGCGTGTCACCTGATTCACTTCTTCCCACTCGCTTTGCCCGACGTCGCCCATCCATAGATCGCCATTGTCGCGATCGAAGCTCCAGCGCCATGGATTGCGGAAGCCGTATGCGTAAATCTCCGGGCATTCGCCGCTCGCACGCGGCACTGTCGGGCACATTGCGTTGCCTGCGAATGGATTCGACGGTGGAATCGCATAAGGCGGAGCGCCGTCGACATCGATGCGAAGCATCTTGCCGAGTAGCGTCGTCAATCGCTGGCCGTAACGGTTTGGATCGTGGCCCGGACCGCCATCGCCCAATCCTATATATAAGAAACCGTCAGGGCCGAACGCAATGTGGCCGCCGTTGTGATTGTCCTGCGGCTGTTGCACGGTGAGAAGGATGGATTCGGTCGCCGGATCGAGTGTCGCGCCGCCGTCGGTGCTACGGAACGACGAGATACGCGACACCATCGGCTCGCCCCACACCTGAGTCCAGAAGGTGTAGGAAACGAACACGCGATTGTCGGCGGGAAAGTTGGGATGAAACGCCATTCCGAGCAGGCCGGTCTCGCTGCCGAAACCGCCGAAGTTCACCCGCTCGGTGAGATCGATGAAGTTGCTCGTGACGGTCGGACTGGCAGTGTCGAACCATTTGACCAGCCCGGCCTGCTGCAAGACGAACCAACGGCGGTTGTTGCCCGGAGCCTGCAGCATCGCCAGCGGCAACGTGAACGACAAAGAAGTGAAGCGACTCAGAGATATGTCACTTCCCAAGTTGGGCCGCGGCCACGCTGTGCAAGTTGCATTCGCCGGTCGTGAATCGAGCCCGACCGTTGGTCCCGGTTGCGGTGGTGTCGGCGTCGTAGGTGGATCCGGGGGCGGATTCGTTGGGGGTGGTGTGCTCGGCGGCGGATCCTGCGCCTGAGGCGGATTGGCTTGAGAACCTGACGATCCTCCGCCACCACAGCCGGCCAATAGAAACAACAACGCTGCGAGCGGCAGGTAGGCCCATCGCCATCTGCCAGTCAGAACAGAAGAATCCGACGTCGCCACGAACTTCCCCATGCGCGCCTCTCCGGCGTCGAGTCTGAAGTGTTTCTTATGCCTGCGCCCTGCAACGCGCGACGAGCCGACACGGATCCACGATCGCGTAATTTTTGGAATGTGTCGGCGAGCTTTACGTTTATCACTTCCATCGGCTCTCTTCGATCGCTGCACGAAACGTGCGGCCGACGCGCACCGTGCGACCCGAAGCGAGCTCCAGGCGCCAGCCAGGCAATCGGCGGATCACTCTATTTATATTGACGATCGCCGAGCGATGTACGCGAAGCATCGTGCTCGCATCCAGATCTTTCTCGATTCTCGCCAGCGCCATCCGATGCAGGTACTCCTTGCCGTTGGCGAGGCACACCTGCACGTAATTCTCCGCCGCCAGAATCGCCTCCACTTCATGCAGCGAGACGACGACTGTTCCGGTGCGATCCGTGAGCGTCAGCGTCGCGGCAGTCTGTAAGGGTGGTGATGGCCGTTCGACAGTGCGTCGAAAAACACCTGGCCGCAACGCGAACGCGACGATCGCACCCGAGACCACGACGCATAGAAGTGCACGCCGGTTGAACATCGCCCAAGCGGATTCCCAGCGCGCGATCCCGAGTTGCGACAGCATGAGGTTGAGCAACCACTCGCTGCCCAGTGCGAGCACGGACAGCGTCGCCATCAACACCAATACGCGACGCACGGAAAATCCACCGGTGTTCGAGCGCCAGCGGCGACATAACGCATAGGCCGGGAAACTCAGGATCAACCAGCCCGACCAGATTTCCACCATCCACAAGCCGGAGTCGCGCAGATTGATCGACCCGCCGCCGTGCGCCAGCCGACACGCTTCCCAATAAATGAGTGTCGCCCCGATGACGACAGCCCACAGCAGAAGCAGTTGCAAGTGATCGCCGCCGCGAGGCGCGGCCGTCGCCAGTGGATGCCTCATGAAATCACCGTGTCGCCTCTGCAATTCGTCACATTCTGCCTGCGCTTCGTCACTGGACCCACCATCGTGGCCACGCATCGGGTGTGATGGGCGCGGCTCACGCGTTCGAGGTTCTGTGTCATGCCCGTCATCCCGCTGCTCGTCAACGGCGCTTCGGTCTCCATCAACCCCGTCGATCCACAAACACCGCTGCTGTGGGTGCTGCGTGAGACGCTGCATCTTACCGGCACCAAGTACGGCTGCGGCATGGGCCTGTGCGGAGCCTGCACGGTTCTGATCGACGGCACGGCAGTTCGTTCGTGCTTGATCCCCGTCGCAGCCGTCGCTGATAAATCCGTCGTAACCATCGAGGGACTGTCCCACGATTCTTCACATCCGGTGCAACGAGCCTGGCTCGCTGAACAGGTGGCGCAATGTGGCTACTGCCAGTCCGGGCAGATGATGTCCGCCGCCGCGTTGCTCGCGAGCAACCCGACTCCGACTGATGGGGACATCGATGCGGCGATGGCCGGCAATCTCTGTCGCTGCGGAACGTATCAACGCATCCGGCGCGCCATTCATCGAGCCGCGGGCTTCGCGAAACAGGAAGCGTCAGCGAAGGACGGACGATGAGCACCGTCGTCAATCTCAGCCGGCGCGAATTCTTGTCCGCCGGCGCCGCGCTCGCTGGCACGCTGACGCTCGGAATTCAGCTCGGTGCGGAGGCACGCTCTGCGACCGGCGGCACATTCGTCCCGAATGCGTTCATTCGCATCGGCAAGGACGATGCGATCACGCTCCTCGTCGGTCGTTCGGAGATGGGACAAGGCGTGCACACCGCCCTGCCCATGTTGCTCGCCGAAGAACTGGATGCGGATTGGAGCAAGGTTCGCGTGCAGGCGGCGCCGGTCGCACACGAATACGATCATCCTGATTTCGGCATGCAACTCACTGGCGGCAGCACCAGCGTCTCATCCAGCTGGGAGCCGCTGCGCAAAGCTGGCGCGACCGCGAGGGCGATGCTCATCGCCGCTGCATCTCAAACGTGGAAGGTCGATCCGAAGGAGTGCCGCACGGACACAGGATATGTCATTCATGTTCCTTCACTCAGCCGCCTGTCGTATGGCCAGCTGGTCGAGCGCGCAGCGACACTCTCACCGCCCGAGAGCGTAACGTTGAAAGATCCGCGCGATTTCAAACTCATCGGCAAACAGCTGCAACGTCTCGATTTGCCGGAGAAGACCAACGGCTCCGCGACGTTTGGCATCGACGTACATGTTCGCGGGATGCTGACTGCAGTGATCGCGCGACCACCGGTGTTCGGTGCGAAAGTCAGATCCACCGACAGCACCGCCACGCTTGCCATTGCGGGTGTTCGTCGCGTGGTCACGATAGATGCCGGCATCGCGGTCGTGGCAGATAACTTCTGGGCCGCGCATCGTGGTCGCGAAGCGTTGCGTGTCGTGTGGGACGAAGGTGAGCTGGCGAGCTTCAACGAACGTGAGCTACTCCGCCGATACCAGAGCCTTGCGGAGCAATCGGCTCCTGTCGCCAAGGAGAAAGGCGACGTCAACGTCGCCGCCGCGAAACTCGCGCATCGATTGGAAGCGCAGTACGAGTTTCCGTTTCTCGCGCACACGCCGATGGAGCCCTTGAACTGTGTCGCGGACGTGCGCTCCGATCGTTGTGAGATCTGGGTCGGCACGCAGTTTCAAACCAAGGACCGCGAAGTAGCCGCCCAAGCGGCGGGACTGAGCGTGGAGCAAGTCACATTGCACACCATGCTGATGGGTGGTGGCTTCGGTCGGCGCGGTGTGCCGGATGGTCACTTCGTGCGCGAAGCAGTTCAAGTATCCAAGGCCGTGGCAGCGCCCGTCAAAGTGATCTGGACTCGCTCGGACGATATCCAGGGCGGTTACTACCGGCCGGCGTACTTGCACAGAGTCACCGGCGATCTCGGCCAAAGCGGCGAGATCCTCGCGTGGCGACATCGCGTCGTCGGTCAGTCGATCATGCAAGGCACGTCGTTCGAGTCCGTGGTGGTGACGGACGGCATCGACCGCAGCTCGGTCTTCTTTCCTCATTACGAGTGGCCGAACTTTCGGGTCGAGCTGCGCACCACGCAGTTGGGGATTCCGGTGTGGTCGTGGCGCTCCGTCGGCGCGACTCACAGTGCGTTTGCCGTCGAATGCTTCATGGACGAGCTTGCGCACGCGGCCGGCAAGGATCCTTGTGAATTCCGACGCGCACTGCTGAAGCCTCAGCATCGCAAGACCCTGGACCTGGCGGTGGAAAAAGCCGGCTGGAACACCCCGCTACCGCCGGGGCGCGGTCGTGGCATCGCCATCTATCCATTCCACAGCTTCGTGGTTCAAATCGCCGAGGT
>JBEVKA010000201.1:0-13753 GCA_040509855.1 Steroidobacter sp. | reverse complement strand
GACAGCCATGGTGGTTTGGAACGACAAGCATGCCTATTAGCTTTGCCGGCGAGGGACGGGACTCTCGCCGAGCTGGTTTGATGGTCGAAAGCGGCCAAGGCCCTTTCGACCCGCCCGCCGAAAGACGCGACTTTCGTCGGACGGCATCACGCTCAATGTGGAGCGTGGCGTTGTTGGTGATCTGCTCGCTGCTCAGCAGCCTGGTCCAGGCGGCGGCCGATACGGACTATCGCCTCGGCCCCGGCGACCTGTTGCGGGTCAGTGTGTTCGGCTCGCCGGAGTTGTCCGGTGAAGTGCGGGTCACCGAGTCGGGTTTCATCACCTATCCGCTGGTCGGGCAGGTGCAGGTGAGCGGCAAGTCGCCCGCCCAGGTGGAGGCGCAGCTGGTTTCGCAGTTCACCGGAGGCGGTTATCTGCGCAACCCGCAGGTGTCGGTGCTGGTGGTGGAGTATCGAAGCCAGAAGGTTTCGGTGCTGGGCCACGTCACCAAGCCGGGGCAATACCCGCTGCAGTCCGCCAGCCGGGTGCTGGACGTGCTCGCCGAGGCCGGTGGCCCGGTGAACGAAGAGGCCGCCGACAATGCGACCCTGATGCGCAAAGACGGCAGTAAGGCCACGATCGATTTGACCGCGTTGTTCAGTGGTGATCCGGAGCAGAACCACGCGGTGAACGGCGGCGACACTATATATGTGCCGCGCGCCCCACAGTTTTATGTGTACGGCGAGGTGCAGAAGCCTGGCATGTACAAGCTGGAGCGAGGGATGACGGTGTCCCGGGCGATCTCCGCCGGCGGCGGCTTGACCACGCGCGGATCGGAACGCCGGGTCGTCATCAAGCGCAAGGACAAGCAAGGCAAGGAACAGCTCTATTCCGCGCGGGGTTCTGACCTATTGCAGGCGGACGACGTGCTGATGGTCAAGGAAGGCCTGTTCTGAAGTCGGTGGTTGCGGGTTTTCTGAGAGTACGAGAGCGAAAGTTATGATGGGCTTGGCGCAAATGTTGCGAATCCTGCGAGGCCGCGCGCTGTTGTTCACGGCGGTGGTCCTGCTGGTGCTCACGGCCGTGGGCCTCATCAGCCTGATCTCGCCCAAGAAGTACGTCGCCGAACTGGCGCTGGTGGTCGACGTGCAGGGCAAGGACCCGATGAAGGAAGGCGCGCTCGCGCCCTCGCTCGTGCCCACCCACCTGTCCACCCAGACGGAAATCATCCGCAGCCGCAATGTGGCCACCAAGGTCATCGAGAAGAAAGGTCTCGCGACCGACCCGACGGTGGTCGAAGCGTGGCGGGACAGCGGCGCCGACAGCGATCTGAATTCCTGGCTGGTGGAAAACGTGTTGCGCTCCGTGGACGCGAAGACCGCGCGTAACAGCAACATCATTCGGATTTCCTATGCCAGCACCGACCCGGGCGACGCGGCCACCATGGCCAACGCGTTCGCCGAGGCTTATATCCAGACCAGCCTGGAACTGCAGGTCGATCCGGCCCGCCGCCAGGTGACCTGGTACGAACAGCAGGTTTCTCAGCTGCGCGATGAGCTGGTCGCGACCCAGCAGCGCCTGGCGAAATATCAGAGCGACCACGGCGTGCTCGGCGTCGACGACGCTCGCATGGACGTGGAGAACGCTCGTCTGCAGGAGATCTCCAATCAGCTGGTCTCGGTACAGGCGGCGATGTTCGATGCCAACTCACGCAGCCAGCAGATCACTTCCAGCGAACAGCTGGACGCGCTGCCGGACCTGCTGAAGAACCCGACCATCCAGAGCCTCAAGTCCGAACTCGCCCGAGCGGAAGCCAAGCTCGCCGAAGTGAGCGGCCGTTACGGCGTCAATCATCCGCAGTACGTCGCTTCGGCGGCGGAAGTCACATCGCTGCGCTCCAAGCTCAATGTGGAAGTCGGCGTGACGCGCGGCTCGCTGGTCCAGAGCGCCGCCATCGCTCGCCGTCAGGTCGGCGACGTGCAGAAAGCGTTGGAAGAACAGAAGGATCGCATCATCGCGTTGAAACGCCAGCAGGATGAGCTGTCGGTGTTGAACCGCGACGTGGAAAGCGCCCGCTCCGCCTACGACGCAGCCCTGCAGCAGGCCAACCAGACCAAGCTCGAAAGCCGCGTTGATCGCACCAACGTCGCGATCCTCAATCCGGCGATGCCGCCGCTGACGCCGGACTCGCCGCGCATCCTGCTGAATCTGGTCGTAGGCCTGATCGCGGGCATCGTGCTGGCGGTAGGCCTGATCCTGACGCTGGAAGTCTGCAACCGCCGGCTGCGCTCGGCGGAAGACCTGACCGACTTCACCGATCTGCCGGTGCTCGCGGAGTTGCCGGCACTGCCGGCCGCGGCCCGACGCCATGGCCGTCGTGAAGCGCGACGTGCATTGAAATTACAGCCGACCACTGCGTGAACACCGAAGAGCGATCAACGAGGACGCCCGTTATGGACGCCGCTGTCGAACCCAGATCACGCCTGCCCAGAGTCACCCGACCTCGCATCCGGATCGGCGAGATCCTGTTGTCGATGGGCGCCATTTCGGAAGCCGATCTGCAAAAGATCCTCGCGGTCCATCTGGATCGCGGCGAGCCGTTCGGCAAGGTCGCTGTACAGCTCAAGCTCATCACGGAGAGCGAGCTGCGTCAGGCGCTGGCTCAACAGTTCACCTATCCCATTGCCCGCATCGGCGAGTCGGCGTTGTCGCCAATGCTCGCCGCTGCCTACGAGCCGTTCGGTGCATACGCCGAATCGCTTCGCACCTTGCGCAGCCAGCTGTTGATGCGCTGGATGGGTGAGCACGACTGCACGCTCGCCGTTTGCTCCGCTCGCGGCGGCGAAGGTTGCAGCACCCTGGCAGCCAATCTCGCGATCGTGTTTGCCCAACTCGGCGAACGCACGCTGCTCATCGACGCGAACCTGCGCAATCCGGTGCAACATCATGTGTTCGGCCTGGGCGAATGCGATGGCCTGACGGACCTCATCAAGGGTGCCTGCCGCACTGAGAAGGCACTACGCAAGGTCGCGCAATTCGAATGTTTGAACGTGCTGACTGCCGGCACGCCGCCGCCGAATCCGCAGGAGCTGCTCAGCCGCCTGCCGTTCGCACAGCTGCTGGATGAAATGTCCGGGCGCTACGACGTCATCATCATCGACACGCCGCCGCTGTTGGAATACGCCGACGGCCAGATCATCGCCGCCCGCGCCCGCGGCTGCCTGCTCGGCACACGTCGGGACAGCACGCGTCTGCTGGACATCGCGCGCATGAAGTCGCAGCTCGATCCCAACCTGACCCATGTGCTCGGCGCTGTGATAAGTGGCTGAAACGACCGCCATCGCTGGGGCTTTCGACGGCGTCCACGCCGAGCCGCGAACGCAACAGCGACGCGATTTCGTACCCATGCTCGTGCTGTGCACACCCATTCTGTGCGCCAGCCTGTTCTCCAAGTTCGGCATTCCCGGTTACTCATCGCTCGGCATCGGCATTGCGTTGCCTTTGATGATGATGGCGCTGGCCATCGGCATGCTGAACAACTGCGTGCGCATCGAGCCGCGCCGTCTCGGTTTCTATTGCATCACCATCGCGGTGCTGGTGCTGCCGCAACTGTTGCAAGCTGGAACGTTTTCACAGCAGTCGTTGATGATGCTGGCGGCGCTGCATATTCCTTATGTGATGGTCGTGACGCGCGGGCATGAGCTCGCACCGCGCGCACTGAAGTTCTTCCTGCACATCGCGACGCTGCTCGCCGTGCTGGCCGTCGCCCAATATTTCCTGCAGAGCTTTGTCGACCTGTCGCTGCTCTATCCCATCGACAACTTTGTGCCGGTGCAGTTCGTGGTACAGGGCTTCAACGCGATGGGCACCATCCACTACCTGTCGAGCCAGGTGCGCGCCACCGGCGTGTTCATGCTCGAACCTTCCTTCCTCACTCAGTTCCTCGGCATTGCGATCGTCGCCGAGACGCTGACGTCGAAACAGTTGTGGCGGCTGGGTTTGTATGGCGCGGGCATTCTGGTCGCGCATGCCGGCACCGGCATTTTGATCCTGGCGATCTGCATGCCGTTCGTCGTCATCACGCGCCGCCGTTGGGATCTCGTGCTGTTGGGTGTGGTCGGCCTCGCGGTGATCCTGGCGTTCGGCGAGGCACTGAACCTGGACATGATTACCAGCCGCACCAACGAGTTTTCCGATCCCAACTCCAGCGGCTTCGCGCGCTTCGTCGGCGGCTTTTATATGTTCGACGAAATGTTGTGGCCAAACCTGCCGCGCGCGCTGTTCGGTTATGGCGCCGGCTCGTTCATGGAATACACCCACCTGTTCACCACCGAAGTGGCGGACATGCCCATGACCAAAATGATTTTCGAATTCGGGCTGATCGGCGCGGCCGTGTATTTCGCTTTTATCGCCAGCTGCCTGTTCAGTTCGCCGCTGCCCAAGCTGCTCAGCTTGGGGATCGCGGTGTCCTTCCTGCTCAACGGCATGTACGTGCCGTTCTCGCACGGCCTGGCGCTGGGACTGCTGGTGCTGACCTCGCTGCCGGCCAATCGCACCACGCCCGTGGGGAAACCCCAGCCCGTCCAGGTCATCCACCCGGTCAGCGACAGGGCCTGAGTAATGAATATGTCCATCGAGCTCATCCTGCTGGCGCTGGCGGCGATCTGTCTGGCCTTGGCGTTGCATCCCTTCATCACTTATCCGCTGTCGCTGATGGCGCTCCGGAAGTTGTGGCCGCATCGCCCCAAGGCGCAACCCATTCGCAAGCCGCACATCGATTTCACTATCTGCATGTGCGCCTATAACGAAGAAGGTGTGATTCGCGAGAAGCTGCAGAACCTGCTGGCGCTCAAGCAGCGCGAGCCGGGGCTGGAAATCCTGATCTATGTGGACGCCGCGAGCGATCAGACCGCGCGCAAGCTGCGAGCCTACGCTCCACACATTCAATTTCACGTTTCGCCGGCTCGTCACGGCAAGACGCACGGCATGAACCTGCTGGCGAGTCGGGCGACAGGCGACGTCATCCTGTTCACCGACGCCAACGTGATGCTGGACATCGAGGTGCTCGACAAACTGCGCGCCGCTTTCGACGATCAGGAAATCGGCTGCGTGTGCGGCAACCTGATCTACACCAACGGCAAGGATTCGGTGACCGCGTCGACCGGGTCGCTGTACTGGCGCCTGGAAGAAAGCATCAAGCGTCTCGAACAGGAAACCGGCTCGGTGATGGGCGCCGACGGATCTTTGTTTGCAATCCGCCGCTCGCTGCACAAGGCGCCGCCGGATCACATCATCGACGACATGTTCGTGTCGTTCTGGGTGTTGATCCAGGGCTATCGCGTGGTGCAGTCGAAAGATGCCCGCGCGTATGAAGAGTCCGCGAGCAACGCGTCCGACGAGTTCGGCCGCAAGTCGCGCATCGCCTGCCAGGCGTTCAACGTGCATCGCCTGATCTGGCCACATGTGCGCAAGATGAACTTCCTCACTGTCTACAAATACGTTTCGCACAAGCTGCTGCGCTGGCTGTGCATTTATTTCCTCGTGCTCAGCGGAATCTTGCTGGTCGCTGCATTGGCCATCGCCGGTTACGCATGGGCCGCAGGTGTATTGATTGCCGGCGTCATCATCGGCGGGTTCCTCGGCGCGCGTTATGCGATCAAGCCGTTCTCGCAAATCGTCGACATCGTCACCAGCATGGCCGGCGCTGGCCTGGGCGTCTGGAAGTCGGTGCGCGGCGAACGTTTCCAGACCTGGACGCCGGTCGCCTCACTGCGCAAGGTCGCCGAATGAGATGTTTATGGATCAGCCGCCACGTGCCCTACCCCATGAACGAGGGGTTGAAGGTGTACTCGGCGAAACTTTCGGAAGCGCTGGCGCACGCGGGCGCGTTCGTACGCCTGCTGGGCTTCGGCGATACACGATCCACGCCAAAACATCTTGCTCGCATGGAATGGGTATCGGTGCCGGGTGAAAGAAGAGGCACCACCGCCGCGTTGTTGAATCGCTTCCCGCTGACCGCCGCCGTCGATTCGACCGCCGAGTATCGCGCCCTGCTGGACGAACAATTGCGCGAGCCGTGGGACGCCATCATCTTCGACAGCTACGGCTCAGGCTGGGCGCTGGATCGTTGCAAGGCCTATCGCGCGACCGCCCGAGGCGCACGCACGATCCTGGTCCACGTCTCCCACAATCATGAAGAAGTTTTGTGGCGCGCGATGGCTCAGCAGGCCGACGCGTCGCTGCCTCGACGCTTCGCGCTCTGGCAGAACTATTTCAAGGTTCGTTGGCTGGAGCGCCGGCTGGTACGCGAAGTCGACTTGGTGTCGGCCATCACCATCGAGGACGAGCAGACGCTACGCGCGTTTCGTCATGACAACCAGACGCTGACGTTGACGCCGGGCTACGACGGCGCAGTCGCACCCCAGCGCATAATCGATAGCACCGTACCTCGACGCGCCGTGATCGTCGGCTCGTTCCAGTGGGTCGTGAAGCGCGAGAACCTGAGTCGCTTCGTCGAGCACGCCGATGCCCGGTTCGCGGCGAATGGCATCGAGCTGGTGGTCGCGGGCGACGTGCCGGCCGACTTGAAACAAACATTGCTCGCGAACAGCAAGGCGACGCATTTCCAAGGCTTCGTGACCGAGCTCGGACCGTTCCTGGCTCAATCGCGTATCGCGATCGTGCCCGAGCTGATCGGCGGCGGCTTCAAGCTGAAGTTCCTGGATTACATTTTCGGCCGCGTTCCGGTCGCGACTGTCGATGCCGCGGCCGCCGGCTTGCCGCAGCGACTACGCGACGACTTGATAACAGCCACCGATTTCGACGGGCTGACCACGGCCATCATCGAGAACATCGACCGCTTGGATCGTCTCAACCGCCTGCAAGCCGCTGCCTTCGAACAGGCGCGGACGCTCTATCGATGGGAGGACCGCGGACTGCAACTGCAACAGCGGATCGTCGACCTGCAAACGGCGCGCACTCCGTCGCCAGCACGCTCGTCGGCCACCACAGCGGCCGCCAGCGCCTGACAGGGAGGTGAAATGTTCGGATACGTGTCCTTTTCCCAGCTCGCCACCGCCATCCGCAGTCAGCTGTACCTGATTTCCGGCGACGTAGACCTGATCGTCGGCATTCCCCGCAGCGGCATGGTGCCGGCGTACCAGATCGGCTTGCTGTTGAACCGCCTGGTCTGCGACATCGACAACTTCATCGCCGATGGCGCGATGAGCCACGGCCACACGCGCAAACTGGGCATCGAGCTGAATTCTCTGCGCGAAGCGAAGCACATCCTGTTGGTGGACGACAGCATCGCCAGCGGCAGCTCGATGCAAAAAGCGTTGGCGCGCATTCAGGAATCCGGATATGCGGGCCGCATTTCCACCTGTGCGGCCATCGTCGCGCCGTCGCAGAAGAGCAGCGTGAATATTTCCTTCATCACGTTGCCGTTGCCACGGCTGTTCGAGTGGAACGCGTTTCATCACGCCTGCGTCGAGAACGCCTGCTTCGATCTCGACGGCGTGCTGTGCGTCGACCCGACCGCGCATGACAATGACGATGGTCCGCGCTATGAGAAATTCCTGGCCAATGCTCAGCCGTTGTTCCGCCCGACAGTGCGCATCGGGCACATCGTGTCGGCGCGATTGGAAAAGTATCGGTCGCTGACCGAAGCCTGGCTGGCGGCCAACAATATTTCCTACGGCCAATTACATCTGGTCGACCTGCCTAGCCGGGCGGAAAGAATTCGTCTCGGCGCGCACTGCTCGCACAAGATCAAGGTCTATCGCGACACCGGCGCGTCGATGTTCTACGAGAGCGATCCCGGCCAGTCGCGCGAGATCGCCACCGGCTCGGGCAAACCCGTGCTGTGCATCGGTGACATGACCATGGTGATGCCCGGCGCATCTCACATTGGCGCGGCGGCCAAGAGCGCGCTGTGGAAATTGCACTATCCGCTGGGCCGCGCCAAGGGCTGGCTGAAACAGCAGATCCGCTCGTCGCGCACTCCCGTCAGTGGGTCGTGAGCATTGTCGTGCGCGTCTTCAATCCTCACCTCGTCTCAGGGCTTGCGACGCCAGACTCGAACGTAGTCGATCACGAAGTTCCACTGCGACTCGTCGGCTTTCATTGCCGAAACGTCGACGCCCTTGAGCACCATGCCGAGCTGATGAGAGACCAGAATGTGCGCGGGCACCGCCACGCGCCATTCGTAATGAGTTTGTTTGATCGGCTCGCCGTCCAGCAGCCAGATCGGCTGGTCTTTTTGCCAGTCGAGCGAGAACACGTGGAAGTCTTCGGAGAAGTCGAACCCGGGGATGTATTCGTTGTTCTTGAACTTGGTCCAGATGTCCTTGGGATTGCCGTAGCGCTCGGGCTTGCCGTGCGTCTGGATGTAACCGGTCATGACGCGCGTGGTGGGACGACCCTGCCAGTTGAAGAATTCGAAAATGTCGATTTCCGGCGGCCACGGCAGCTCGGAAAAACTGCCGTCGGGGTATTGCACGCCCGGGTTCAGCCAGAACGCCGGCCATGCGCCAATGCCCGTCGGCAGCTTGGCTCGCATCTCGATATACATGCCCGCTGTCACCGGCAGCTTCGCGCGCAACATGCCCGCCTCCAGGCCCCGATCCCGCAAGCCTCCGCCCTTGGGAACCCGGCCTTTCAGCGTCAGCGTGCAGTCATCGAACACATGCAGCGAGCGCGGATCGCCGTCGGGATAGTCGCGATGGTAGGACCAGTAGGTCTTCAGACCGTCGAGCTTGCCGTTCTCGTAGATGTAGCGATAGAAAAATTCGCGATCGAGATCGGCGCGTTTGTCGATCGTGGCGTCGTCACGCTTGCGACCGAAGGTCCAGTCCTTGACCAGTTCGAACTCGCCGGTCTGTTTGTAAGGACGCGCTGGGTCGATGGGCTTGCCGAGCAGCGCCGTGCAGGCCGCGGCCGCCGCGAGAACGATCATGCTCATCCCGACCTCACTGATTCATACGCGTCGTGTCGATCTTCACGGCTCGGCGCACTGCTGGCAATAGGAAATTTTGATTGAGCCACGAAATCATCATCACTGGCGGCGATGCGCACTTTTTTCCGTGGATGATCGCGGCGATCAGCTCGTTGCGCGCGCATGCGCGGACCAGCGCGCTGGACATGGGCATCATCGACCAGGGACTGACAGAGGAGCAGCGCGCGCAATTGAATGCGCTCGGCTGCAAGATCGTGCAACCGCAGTGGACGCTGCCGGTGCCGCAAGAAGCGCGCTCGCTTCGAAACATCGGTCTCGTCGCACGCACCGCGTTGCGTGACTACTTCCCGGGCTACCAGGTTTATTTGTGGTTCGACGCCGACGCCTGGATGCAAACACCGGAGTTCGTCTCCGCCTACTTCGACGGCGCTCGCTCGCAGGGCGCGGCCGTCGTGACCGAAGATGGTCCCGGTTATCGCAAGACCTTCGGCGACTGGAAATGGTGGGCGGGCAACATGGTCGCCTCGTTCGGCATCCTCGACGGCCTGCGCTGCTCATTCGCGACCAGTATCAACATCGGCGTGCTGTGCTTGAAAGACACGGCGCCACACTGGAAAGAATGGCAGCGCTTCTACACCAAAGCGCTCGAGCGCACCGGCAAAGTAAACATGGATCAACATGCGTTCTTCGCGGCGGTCCATCTCGGTCGGTTGCCGACCGCATTCCTGCCGGCACGCTTCAACTGGTTGCCGCACCTGAGCTGTCCGGTGTGGAATCCCGAGATCAAGATGCTGTGCGAGCCGACGGCTCCGCATCGGCCGTTGTCTGTGATCCATCTGGCCGGGCCGCGCAAAGATCGTCCGTACGAGCTGGCGCGCCTGAACGGCGGATCGTTCGCCACATCGCTGACCTACCCAGCGATGCAACCGCACCTCGCCGCCTGAGATGCCTATGAACTACAGCAATCTTCGAACGGTTTCAGTCGTCATCCCCGCGTACAACTCGCGCGATACGATTCAACAGGCGATCGCGACAGCGCGTGCGCAAACGCTGCGCCCGAGCCAGATCATCGTGGTCGACGACGCGTCCAAGGACGACACCGTACAACAGGCTCAAGCCGCGGCCGGCCCGGACCTGGTGTTGGTCAAATGTCCCGCGAACGGTGGCGGCGGCGCTGCCCGCAATCGTGGCATCGAGCATGCGACCGGTGATGTCGTGGCGTTCCTCGATGCGGACGATCTGTGGGCGCCCAACAAGCTGGCCAACCAAATGGCGCTGTTACGCACCCAGACGCGCGATTCGTTCGTCTTCACCGCAGTCGAGCATACAAACGAGTATGGCGAGAAGCGCGTCCTGCCGAAGCGTGAGCCGCTGCCCGGCGAGAGCATCGGCGATTACATGCTCAAGTCCGGCAACATCATGCAGACGAGCACACTGCTGGTGCCGCGACATCTGCTCGCTCAATCGCGCTTCAATGAAAAGCTGCGCCGTTTCCAGGACCTGGATTTTTGTTTGACTCTGGGCGACGCGGGTGTGGTCGCGGTGTTCTGTCGCGAGCCGCTGGTCGAATGGCGCAACGTCGGCAATCCCAAGCGAGTGAGCTCGAATCCGGATCCGGCCATCATGCGCACATTCCTGAGCGCGCATCCTCGCCTCACGCTCGCGCAGAAGCTGGGCCTGGAGATTCGCAGCGGTGGCCCCGCCCCGGGCGCCATGGGCAAATTGCGCTGGTCGTGGCGACTGGCGCTGTCTGTTTTCTCGGGTGCGCTGGCGCTACCGAACGCGTTGAGCCTGCTGCTGAAACATAGCCTCGGCTTGCGATACTACGGCGCGTTGCGCGCACGGTTGTTCAGCTAATGAAGCACGCTGCGTCCATCGCAACGTTTGTTTTCGCTTTCCTGCTGAGCGTGGCGGCGCTCGGCACGTCGAACGCTGGCCCCACTCCCTATCCCGCACGCCCCGAGGACTGGCCCGGCGAGGGCGTGGTGCGCGTGTTCGGCTGGATGAACGACAACCGCAACTTTTTCTGGAGCGAGCGCGAAAAGAAACAAGGCAGCATCGTGTTCGCCGGCGACTCGCTGACCGGCAATTGGAAAACCCTGGGCAAGGACTTCCCCGGCGTGCTGGTGGCCAATCGAGGCATCGGCGGCGACGTCAGCCGCGGCCTGTTGTTTCGCTTCGAGGAGGACGTGCTGGCGCTGCATCCCAAAGCCATCGTCATTCTCATCGGCATCAACGATCTGACAGCAAAGCAGCCAGCGACGGCTACGCTCGCCAACATCCGCTCCATGCTGGAGATGAAACGAACTCAGCAACCGGATGTGCCGGTCGTGCTGTGCACGGTGCCGCCGAGCGCAAATCCCAAGGCGCCGATCGACGAGCGGCAGCGACGGTTCCTGAATCAGGGACTGCGCCAGCTCGCCAAGGAAAATCAGCGCGTGACGCTGGTCGACCTGCATGCCGCGATGGTCACGTCCGATGGCACTCCAGACCTGCGTTATTTTCAGCAGGATCAACTGCACTTCTCGGCCGCTGGCCAGGAGCGCTGGAAACGAGCGCTCGAACCGGCTTTGCAAAAGGCGGGGGCGCTGTAGTCATGAGCAACCTGCCGGCGACCCAGGCCTCCGAGAGTCACGCCATGAGCGACATGGCGTCGGCGTATCTCGACGCCTTGCGGGCCGCCGGCGCGAACCTGGTCATCGCCGCTCACATATTCGCTTTGTACTTCGGCATCCACGATCCGTACGCGCTGGGTCACCTGGGCGTCGCGGTGTTCTTCCTGCTGTCCGGCTTCCTCATCATGCAGTCGATGCTCAACTGGTTGAACAAGCCTGAGCCGCGCTTCGCCGGATTTCTCGCGGATCGCGTCGCTCGCATCATGACGCCCTATGTGCCGGCGCTGGTGCTGATCGCGCTGGCGAACCTCGCGTTGATCGAGACCAATCACAGTCAGGGCGGCGCGAACACAGGCTTGCTCACCTTCATCGGCAACTTTCTGCTGCTGCAGGATCACTCGGTGTTTCAGGGCCTGGAGTTCGCGGGCATCGACTTCGCCTGGCGCATTCGTCCCTACAATTCGGCCGAGCCGTTCTGGACGGTCGCCATCGAAATGTGGATCTACGTTTCCATGGGGCTGTTTTTCTTTTGCGTGCTCAAGCGCGAAAAGATCGATCGCCTGCTCGGCCTCGCGCTGGCGGCAATCGCGCTGCCGGTGTTCATCTGGAACGCGGCGGCCGGCGGCGGCAAATCGTTGAGCTTGATCTGGCTGCTGGGTGCGATCGCGGGTTATTTGTTTCATCTGTGGCGCGCCAGTGGTTACGCCAATATTCGCAGCGTCGCCAGCGCCGTGGCTTTGTTCGGTGGCGTGGCGCTGATCGGCCGCGCCGGCAAGATCGGCTTCTCGCCTTATGACTTTCAGACGGCAACTCTGATCGCGATGGTCATGTTCGGCGTGCTGGCGCTGCTCATGTGTGTGCGACGTACGCCGGCGTTCCTGCGCAGGTCGGTGAACTTCCTGGCGTCGTACAGCTACAGTTTGTATTTGATCCACAACACGGCGCTGATCGTCGTGCTGGAGCACGTCCATACCGGAAGCGCCTGGGCGCACGTCGCCATCGCTGTAGCCGCCGCGCACGTCAGCGCATATCTGCTTTATCTCGCGTTCGAACGTCACTACCGGATCGTCGGCCGCTGGCTGCGACCGAAGTTCGAACGCATCCTGGCCCCATCGGGGACCTCGCAATCCACTACAGCCGCGGCGAATCTCGTCGCCAGCGGCACCGCTGCCGCGAGCCGGCAGGAGCGCTGATGTCGGCAGTTCGTAACGTGCGCTGGGTCGGAATGATCCAGGTCACTCGGGTCAGCGTGCAGCTGCTCGGTTTGCTGGTCCTGTCCCGTTTGTTGACGCCGGCCGATTTCGGCCTGGTCGCGATCGTATTCGCCATCAGCAATTTCGCCATGCTGCTGCGGGACATGGGCATGGCCTCGGCAATCATCCAACGCGCGACGCTCGACGAAGAAACGACGCTGACGGCGCACTGGACCAATTGTTTCATCGGCCTGACGCTGGCGGCTGCCCTGCTCGTGCTGTCGCATCCGCTGGAGATCATTTTCAAGGCCCCGGGACTGGCCTCGCTGGTGCAGCTGAGCGCGGTATCGTTTCCGTTCCTGAGCGGAACGACGGTGCATCAGGCTCTGATGGAGCGCGCGAACAAATTCTCCACCGTGGCGCGCATCGAGATCATCTCGCTGCTGACGGGCTTCGCGGTCGCCGTGGCTACGGCATATGCCGGCGCTGGCGCTTACAGCCTGGTGCTGCAGACACTGACCGTCGCGGTGCTGTCAGCCGTGCAGTTCTGGATCGCTTCGGATCTGAAAGTGCGCTGGCGCTGGAGCACCGAGCACGCCAAGGGCCTGTGGGGCTTCAGCGGCAATTTGTTCGGCTTCAATCTGGTGAATTATTTCTCGCGCAATGCCGACACCATGATTATCGGTCGCGTGCTCGGCCCGACTCATCTCGGTCCGTATTCACTCGCTTATCGAGTCATGTTGTTCCCGCTCCAGAACCTCACGTTCGTGGCGACGCGCGCGCTGTTTCCGATGATGAGCCGTCACCAGCACTCGCCGCAGGAGCTGGGCGCCATGCATCTGCGCTTGCTGTCGGTGATCTCATTCTTCACCGCGCCGATGATGGCGGGCCTGTTCGTATTGCGCGAACCGTTCGTCGACGTGGCGTTCGGCAACGGCTGGGACATGGTCGCCACGCTCATCCTGTGGCTGGCGCCGATCGGCTTCATTCAATCGCTGGTCAGCGCCGGC
>JBEVKA010000200.1:0-3740 GCA_040509855.1 Steroidobacter sp. | reverse complement strand
CGGTCGGCTGGTCCATCGTCACCAGCCTCAAAGAAGGGATTCGCGATCTGCTGGCGGGGCCGAGTCCGACATCGCGCGAGCAGCCGACGATCTCCGCGAGACCCGCGACGCTCGAACGCACCCAGCTGACGGATGCATATCTGTTACAGCAGATCGCAAAGCTGCGACCCGCGGGCAGCATCATCGTCGAGGAAGCGCCCAGCAGCAGGAGCGTCATGCATGACTATCTGCCGATCACCGAGCCGGACACTTTCTACACCTGCGCCAGTGGCGGGCTGGGTCATGGATTGCCCGCTGCGATCGGCGTCGCGATGGGCCGGCCCGACGCGAAGGTGATCGCGATCCTGGGCGACGGCTCCAGCATGTACGCCATTCAAGGGCTGTGGTCGGCGGCACAACGCGAATTGCCGATTGCCTTCGTCATCATCAAGAACGGCGGTTACGACGCGCTGAGTGAGTTCGGTAGCCACTTTGGGATGCGCGAGCTGCCAGGCGTCGAGTTGCCGGGCCTGGACTTCTGTGGACTCGCGCGCAGCCAGGGCATTCAAGCGATACGAGTCGCGCGAGCGGATGAACTCGACGCAGCGTTACTGGCTGCCTTCGAGTCGCGCTCGCCCATGTTGGTGGAAGTGAATGTCGAAGGCGTGTGGAGGAGCGCGTCATGAACGCCAATCTGCTCATCAACAACGAAGACGTCGACGCCAGTGGCGGCGCGACGTTCGAGCGACGCGATCCGATGACGCGTGAAGTGGCGACGCGTGCGGCGGCGGCGACAGTCAAAGATGCGCTGGCCGCAGCGGACGCGGCGCAGGCTGCGTTTCCTGCATGGAGCAACACAGGTCCGACCGAACGTCGCGCCTTGTTGTTGCGAGCGGCGGATGAGTTACAGCGACGCGTCGCTGACTTCACCGAAACTGTCGTGAGCGAAACCGGCGCGACCGCGCCGTGGGCCGGATTCAACGTGATGCTTGCAGCAAACATGCTCCGTGAAGCCGCGTCATTGACTACCAGAGTCGCTGGGCAAGTCATTCCGTCCGATCGACCGGGATGCCTGGCGATGTCTATTCGGCAACCCGCGGGTGTGGTGCTGGGCATCGTTCCCTGGAATGCACCGGTGATTCTCGGTGTGCGTGCGATTGCCACTCCGCTGGCGTGCGGTAACACAGTTATCTTGAAAGCATCCGAATTGTGTCCGGCGACGCATCGCCTGATCGGCACAGTGATGCGCGACGCAGGCTTCCCCGCCGGTGTAGTCAACGTCATCACCAACGCGCCCGTGGACGCGGCTGGCATTGTCGAAGCGCTGATCGCTCATCGAGCGGTGCGTCGAATCAACTTCACCGGCTCGACGCGTGTTGGCCGGATCATTGCCACCGCCGCCGCGCGTGAGTTAAAGCCAGCGTTGCTCGAGTTGGGTGGCAAGGCGCCACTGATCGTGCTCGACGACGCGGATGTGGATCAGGCGGTGAATGCGGCAGCGTTCGGCGCGTTCATGAATCAAGGCCAGATCTGCATGTCGACCGAGCGCATCGTCGTGCACGAGAAAGTCGCCGATGCATTCGTGCGCAAGCTCGTCGCCAAGTCTCGCGCGTTGCCAGCGGGTAATCCTCGCGACCACGTGGTGCTCGGATCATTGGTCGATCCCGAGGCCATCACGCGCATTCAACGTTTGATTACCACCGCGACGGCTCGCGGGGCCGAACTAGTATTGCGAGGTGACGTGCAGGGCAGCGTGATGGGAGCCACCGTGCTCGATCGCGTGACGCCGCGCATGGAGATCTACAACGAAGAAACATTCGGCCCGGTCGTGTGCGTGATTCGCGTCAAGGACGACGACGAGGCCGTGCGCATTGCAAATGACACCGAGTACGGCCTGACGTCGGCTGTGTTCAGTCGGGACATCGCACGCGCGCTCGGCATCGCCAGGCGAATCGAAGCCGGCATGTGCCACATCAATGGCCCCACCGTGCATGACGAGGCGCAGATGCCGTTCGGTGGCATGAAGGCGTCGGGCTATGGACGTTTCGGTGGCGACGCGGGCATCGCCGAATTCACCGATTTGAGATGGATCACCGTCGACACGGAACCCGTGCATTACCCGTTCTGAAAATCGCGTCCGCAGAGGCGTGCCCGGGCACGAGTGAAGTGATGGGCTGATATCAGGGGGAGTCATGAGCGAACGTCAGGCTTGGTTACTGCTGCTGCCGGCGCTATTCACCGCCGTGAACGTGAGCGCCCAGAACAGTGAGGAACGCGGTGGCCTGCTGGAGGAGGTCATCGTCACGGCGCAGAAGCGCGCCGAGAACGTTCAGGACGTGCCGATATCGATGCAGGCCTATAGCGCCGATCAGCTGCAGGATGCGCGAGTCACGGAATTGACGGACATCGCACGCATGGCGCCCAACCTGAACGTAGTCGTGCAGAACGCCATGAGCCAGCACATCGTGATTCGAGGTGTCGGCACCAACGAATTCTTCGGCAACGCGCCGTCGTCGGTGGGTTTGTATATGGACGAGGTGACCATGAACTCCTCGTACATGAGCACGCTCGGCTTGTTCGACATGGAGCGAATCGAAGTGCTGCGCGGCCCGCAGAACAGTTTGTTCGGTCGGAACACGACCGGCGGCGCGGTGAACTACATCAGCCATCAACCAAAGATCGGCGGCGGCACCGAAGGATACGCATTGCTCACGTACGGTCGTCACAACCTCGCCGAGGTGGAGGGTGGCGTCACGTTGCCGATGGGGAATCAGGCGGCTGTGCGACTCGCGGGCGTTTATCACAGTCGCGACGGAATCTGGAACAACCTCGATAGCGGCGATAGCGAGTACGGCGATCAGGAACGGTATTCGCTGCGCGCAACGTTCGCATGGGAGCCTTCCGAAGACACACGCGTGACTCTCAGTGCGCATCACGCCCGCGATGACAGCCAGGCGCAGCCGCAGAAAGTCGCTGGCGCACTGAGAAACAATCCGCCGCTGCGAGTCAACGATCTGGCGCCGGCAACGACGGATTTCGATTGGACCAGTCCCGGCACGGGCGCGGGGCTGGTCAACATCGAAGGCATCGATCATCACACCGATCGCTGGCGCGATGTCTACACCGGTGGATCGCAGCGTGCGGATTTATGGGTGGATGGCGGCTACCTGAAGATTCAGCACGACTTCGGCTCGACGTCGCTGACCTCGATTTCATCCTACGACCGCACGCATGCCTGGTACGAAGAGGACAACACGGCGAATGGCAACAGCATCGGCGGCGTGAATCACGACACGCTCATCATCGACATGGACCAGGAGTTCGAGCAGCTCACCCAGGAACTGCGGCTGTCGTCCAATGATGACGAGGCGCGCCTGCGATGGATCGCCGGCGTTTACTACTTGCGTGAGGATGCACTGCTGGCACAGAACGTTCGTTTTGGCGCGAATGGTTTCCCGGGCGCGCATCCTTCGGCCGTGGGCATCACGCCGCCGGCCTTGTTCGATGTCATTCCCAATCCGTATCAGAACACGCTGTCGTTCAGCATCTCGGATCTGGAAGACACGAGCATTTCGGCTTACGGACACACCGACTTCGAGTTCACGGATCAGCTGACGTTGACGGTGGGTTTGCGCTACACACGCGACGACAAGGCCAATCCTTCCTACTACGCTGGCGCTTTCGACAAGACGGGCATCGATCCGGCAACGTACTACGATCGTGCGTTGGTGGAGCGACTCGCCGCGAGCCTGCCGGCGTGC
>JBEVKA010000199.1:0-6022 GCA_040509855.1 Steroidobacter sp. | reverse complement strand
ACGGCCGCATCGTGTAAATCCAGCTACCGGTGGGCTCTTACCGGCCTGTGACATTGGCGCAACAGTGCATGGCCCGATACGTCGCCAGGCCCGCTGAGTAAGTGTGTTTTGCCTCGGGAGGTGGGGTCAAGTCAATGGCGCGGCCGTGCGACAACGGGGCGTTTTCGGTGCCGATGCCGGGAGTTCGCCGCCGGAATCTAACCAGGGATGCTCGACAAGGGCCGCAACGCCGCTCATGATGCGCCCTCGTGCACTGTTAAGTACGCCGTCAGATACGCCGTCCGGAATCAGCCGCCCGGTGGGGACATGAGCAAAATAGAATTCAAATCGCACGTGCCCGTGGCGCAGAAGACAGCGCTCGAAGCGCTATTGTTTTTCAACACCTGCCAGGAACGCGTCAGCTCCTGCATTGCCGACGCCATCGAGAAGTTCGGCGCACCTGAGATCGTCGCCGATCGCGATCGTCTGCGGATCCATGTGAAAGGTCTGCCGGACGTGCAGTCGCTGTTCGCGATCGACACTGTGACTGGCCGGCCGGTCGGTGTTGCCGTGTACGCACGTCAGGACATCGAGCACGTCACGGTCGTACACATCGGCATCACTGCCGAGTTCGCCAGCGGCGGCATGCGCTCCAAGGATCAATTGCTGTTGAAGCTGCTGCGCGAAGTGCGCCGGTCTACCCGACGCGTCAAAGGCGTGCGCAGCCTCGAACTGTTCTACGCGACCGGCCGTACTGCCACTCCGCGATGGCGCGCGGCCGCTAAGGCGGTCATGTAGTTGGTGTCCAGTTCCCGTCCGCGCGACCGACTCCTTCGAAAAATTCATCAGCTGACCATCGCGAGCACAGTTCTCGTGTGGTTGGCGCTGCTCGGCGGATTGCTGGGTCGCGTTGCGTGGCCGCTCGATTTGCTGGCCCACTTCCGCGTGCAGTACGCGGCATTGTTTGTTTTTCTCATCGTGCTGTCGCTCATCCTGCGACGCTGGGTGTTTGCGCTCGCGGCGCTGGGTGGATTGAGCGTGAGCCTGGTCCCGCTTATTTCCTATCTATCGGCCGAACCGACCGGCGCGGTGGCGGCCACGACGGCTGATCCACCGTTTCGTTTGCTCTCGATCAATGTTTGGTTTCGCAACCCCGACATGGAAAAGATGGCGGCGTACATCGAACAGTCGCAGGCGGACGCCGTCGTGCTGTTGGAGCTGACGCCGCCGCAAGCCGACAAGCTGCGGCCCTTGCTCACGAGCTATCCCCACTTTCATATCGAGCCGAGCCGCATGGGTGCCGCTGTATTCACCAAGTGGCCAGTGCTCTCGGCTGAGTCGCTGCCGTTAGCGGAGGCGGGTGCGATTGCCGCGCGAGTTCAGATCGATTGGCGTGGCTCGCCGGTGACCGTGCTCGGTGTGCATTTGAATTGGCCGCTCGGGCCGCGCAACTCGGAGTTTCGTAATGAAGAGCTGGCGGGCGTGATCGCCTTCAGCAAAGCGCAGCAAGAGCCGCTGATCGTGGCGGGCGATTTCAATCTGACGCCGTGGTCGGAATATTTCAGCGATGCACTGGAAGAGTCAGGCCTGCGCGATTCTGCGCGTGGCTTCGGCCTGGCTCGCAGCTGGCCAGCTCAATTCGCGCCGCTAGGCATTCGTATCGATCACTGCCTGGTGTCGCGACACTGGAGCAGCGTTCGCGTCGAGCCCGGACCGTCGTTGGGATCGGATCACTTGCCGATCGTCGCCGACCTGCGCCTGGAGCGTTAGCTCGCTCGTCGAATGATGTAACCGCCGGACTTCTGATCCGGCTCCAGCGTGAGCAGCTTGCGACTCTGCGCTTCCTGCAGCAGGTCGCTGAAAGTGCGGAAGCCGAAATAACTTTCGTTGAAGCCCGGGTTACGACGCTTGAGCGTCTGTTTGACCATCGAGCCCCAGATCTTGTCGTCCTGGTCGCGCTCCTCGGTCAACGCGTCGATGGTATCCAGCACCAGGTCGAACGCCTGCTGTTTGCGCTCTTCCTCGCTCGCCTCGGGCTTCGCTGCCTTCGGCGCATCCGCACCGGTTTGCGAGGGTTTGGCGGCCGGTTTGCGACGGGTGCGCTGGCGCTTCTTCTCGTCCTGCCGGACCAGGTCGTCGTAAAAAATGAATTCGTCGCAGTTGGCGATCAACAGATCGGAGGTCGAGCTCTTCACGCCGACGCCGATGACGGTCTTGTTGTTCTCGCGCAGTTTGCTCACCAAGGGCGAGAAATCCGAATCGCCGCTGATGATGACGAACGTATCGACGTGCTCCTTGGTGTAGCACAGGTCGAGTGCATCGACGACCAGGCGAATGTCCGCGGAGTTCTTGCCCGACATGCGCACGTGCGGGATCTCGATCAGCTCGAACGACGCCTCGTGCATCGGCCCCTTGAATTCCTTGTAGCGATCCCAGTCGCAGTAGGCTTTCTTCACCACGATGCTGCCCTTGAGCAGCAAACGTTCGAGCACGCGATCGATGTCGAACTTGGCGTACTTGGCGTCGCGCACGCCGAGCGCGATGTTCTCGAAATCGCAGAACAGCGCCATGCTGGTGATGGTGTGAGGCATATTCGCTCGACTCCTTACAGCCAGCCCTTGCGCTTGAACAAGGCATAGGTGACACCCATCGAGGCGATCATCAGCCCGATGGAAAAGAAAAAGTTACTGTACTTGCCGGGCAGGTCCGGCAGCAGATGATAGTTCATGCCGTAGATGCTGGCGATCAGCGTCGGTGGCAGGAACAACACCGCGGCGACCGAGAAAATCTTGATGATGTTGTTCTGCTCGACGTTGATGAGGCCCAGCGTCGCTTCCAGCAGGAAGGAAACTTTCGAGCCCAGGAACGTCGCGTGGTCCGACAGCGAGATCACATCGCGGCTGGTGGAATGAAAGCGATCGCGCTGGTCGGAAGTGATTCCGGACATGGACTGCTGCACGAACATGAGCAGACGGCCCATGCTCACCAGACTCTCGCGCGCCTTGGAATTCAACTCGCCGTTGAAGCCGATGCGCTCGATCATCGCGCGCAAGTCACGACTCGTCGGCGTGCCGTTGCCATGTCGCGCGAAAATGTTGCTGGAGACGTTGTCGAGATCGGCGCCGACGCGTTCGAGCACATCGGCGATGCGCTCGGTGAACGCTTCCATCAAGCCGGCGAGAATGGTGACTGCGTTCTGGCAGGACGCGGGATGTTTGCCCGCATAAGCGATGAAATGCTGGAACGGCCGGGTGTCCAGGTAGCGGTTGGTGACCAGCCGATTGCCGCTGAGAATGAACGTGACCGCGGTGATGACGGGTCGATCAGTATCCAGCTGCGCGGCGACAGTGGAGGTCATGTACAGCGCGCCGTTGTCCTCGTATAGCCGGTTGGAAGTTTCGATCTCCTTCATTTCCTCGCGCGTCGGCACTTCGATGCCGAGCGAGGCTTCGACCAGCTTTTCTTCCTCGACGCTGGGCTCGAGCAAGTCGATCCACACCACATCATCGGGAATGCGCGGCGTGCCGGACGATGTGTCCAGCTCCGCACGCGCCAATCCTTGAGGTGACGGAACGAAGATGTTCAGCATGGCGCGGCGAGTTCCAGTCTGAAGCGCCGCGCCACTGGATCCTCAGCCGCCGTGCTCGTGCGCGGACAGCTCTTCGATCAGGCCGAACAGTTGCGGCTCGCCGCCTGCGGAAGTGACGTCGGCGCGGTACTTGCCGTTGACAACCACGGTCGGCACGGACTCGATGCGATAGCGGCGATTCAACACGTCCGCGCGCTGTAGCTTGGACTCCACTGCGAACGAGGAGAACGCCTTGGTGAACTCGTCCTTGTTGACGCCGTGCTGCTGGAAGAACGCGCTGATCTTGTCCACGGTGTTGAGCTGATTGCCGCTCACGTGAATCTCGCGAAAGATCAGGCTGTGCAGCTCGTCGAGTTTGCCGAGCAGCTCGGCGGTGTAGAACACACGAGCGTGCATGCGCGTGCCGTCGTTCCACATCGCCGGGACGCGCACGAATTCAACGTACGCGGGCTTGTTCTTGGCGCGCCAGGATTCGATCGCCGGATCCAGCGAGAAGCAGTGTCCGCAGCCATACCAGAACACCTCGGCCACTTCGACTTTGCCGGCGGCGACGCTGGTGGGTTGGGCCGGAACGATCTTTTGATAATTCGCGCCTTCCTTGAAACGCGACGACGTCGGCGGCGTGTTGGACGGGCCGGCGAGCTTCACCGATGGCTGCGTCGTCGAGGCCTGCTGTTCAGCCGGCGCCGGTGTGTCGTCCATCTCGCTGACGGTTTCGGCCGGCGCCGCGATCGCTGCTTGATCCGTGGCGGCCTGCTCGGCGGGAGCGGCTGCGCTGCCTTCGGTGGCTGCCGGCGCTGCCGGTTGTTCAGCCGCGGGTGCTGGCGAGGAAGACGCCGGAGTCGCAGGTTCCTTCTTGCCGCACGCGGCGAGCAGGACCAGGGTCGATAGCAAGGCAGCAGCGAGTTTGTTCATGCGAGGTTTCCGTTAGCGCAGTCCTTGAATGTACGCGGCCACCGCGGCGATCTGATCGTCCGTCAGGTTGGTGGCCACATTGCGCATCATTTGATTCTGATCCGTCTGCCGTGTTCCCGAGCGATACGCTTTCAGCTGCGCAGTCGTGTAAGTTGCGTGCTGGCCGCGGATGGAAGCGTAGCTGGCGGCTGGATTGCCGTTACCACGCGGGCCGTGGCAAGCGGCACAGGCAGGAATACCCTTCTGCGCATCGCCGCCGCGATAGAGCTTTTCACCCGCGGAGACTTTCGAGGAGTCGGCTTCGAGGTTGCCGGTCAGGGCCTGCGACGAGAAGTACGCGCCCAGATCGGCCATGTCTTCATCGGACAGCGGTTTGGCCATCGCCGACATCAAAGGATTCTGGCGCACGTCATTCTTGAACGCGGTGAGCTGGCGCTTGATGTAGGTTTCATGCTGGCCGGCGAGATTCGGCCACTCGGGATTCACGCTGTTGCCGTTGACGCCGTGGCAGGCGACGCACGGAGCGGCCTTGGCCTGGCCCTTTTCCACCGAGCCCGCGACGTGCTGTTCGGCTGCAAACGCAACGCCCGCTTGCAGACCGCACCACACGGCGAGCAGGGCCATCGACTGAAACTTCATTATTCGCAACTCCGGTTAGCGGCGGCTGGCCAAAAGGCGCGGAATTGTACACTAGCGATACCGCCCCCCTGCAGCCTCGTCCACGCGCTTTTTTCAACGACATGCCGCAATTCCCAGCCGTCCAGTTCCTGACCAGCTCCTGGCAGCCGCACCAGTTCCCGCCCGATGCGGGCGTGGAAGTGGCCTTCGCCGGCCGCTCCAACGCCGGCAAGTCCAGCGCCTTGAACGCCATTACCGGTCGCAAGGATCTGGCCCGCACCAGCAAGACGCCGGGGCGCACGCAGCTGATAAATTTTTTCAGCTTGAACGAGCGCCAACGACTGGCCGACCTGCCGGGCTACGGCTACGCGAAAGTGCCTGAAAAAATGCGCGCGCACTGGCGGGAATTGATGGAGCGATACGTCGAAACTCGCGCCTCATTAGGCGGCGTCGTTCTCGTGATGGATTCGAGACATCCACTGACGGAGTTCGACGTGCAGATGCTCGAATGGACGGGCGCGCAAAACCTGCCCACGCATTTGTTGCTGACCAAAGCCGACAAATTGAACCGCGGCGAGTCCGCCGCCACGCTGAAGAAAGTACGTACTGCCGTCGGTGATGCCGCCACAGCCCAACTGTTCTCGGCCATCGCCAAAACCGGCGTAGACGACGCCCGCAAGGAAGTGCTGAAGATGCTGTCCACGACGCCAGCTCGCGTCATCGACGCTGTCTGACCAGCACGAAGCACGGCCGCACGAGCGAACCCACCGACCCTCCGACCAGGCACATGGATGTGCCCGCCGCGTAAGCGGCGGCTGCGAGGGAAAAGCCCCGTTTTTTCCCTATGCAGCGCGCGGATCGTGGCAGGGACTGCCCGATTCCGCGCAAAAAAAATGCCCCGGCGACTTCTAGAGCCACCGG
>JBEVKA010000198.1:0-4408 GCA_040509855.1 Steroidobacter sp. | reverse complement strand
GACTTGGGTCGCGACACCTTGCTCTTCGACTTCTTCTTGGGCTTCGCGGCTGGCTCGGCAACCTCCGCCACGGCAGCACGCTTGGCTTTGCCAGGAACCGCTTTTTTCTTCGCCGACGCTGACGTCTTGCCGCTCTTGTCCGCTTTCGGGCCCCGAGCCGGCAATGCGCCCTCGATCAACTTCCTGAGCTTTTTGCTGAGGCCCGACAGTTCATCGCGCGCCTTCTTGGCAACCTTCTTGGCCGCCTTGAACAGGCGACGCGCTTCCCGGGCACTCTGTTTGGCATCCCGCGCCTGTTTCTTGGCGGCAGCAGCGCGCTTGCGAGCGTCTTGCGTACGGCGCTGCAATTCGCCGACTCGCGCCTTGGACTCGGCGGCGGGTGCGGATTTTTTCTTCATGACAGTCCCCGGTTGTCTGAACGAGCGGGCCCGAGGATAGTGCAATCGGCACGGCGTGAGCAAACACGCCGTGCCAATCCTGTCAAACCTGTAACGAGCGGCGACTTCGCCAGAGCCTGGCGCTCAGCAACGCCGCCAACGACAAGAGCAGGAACACATTCATGTACCCGCCACCGCCGCCGCCTCCACCCGGCGACGGAGCATTCACGCTGACTGTAACGGACGCGTCATCCCGGCCGCCGGCGCCGACACATTCGATGTCGAACGTCGTGTTTGCGGTCAATCCGCTGATGGGCTGACGTCCCGTCGCCTCCTTGCTGCCAGTCCAGCCGCCGGAGGCGGTACAGGAGGTCGCGTCGGTCGTGCTCCACTCCAGCGTCGTGCCCTGGCCCGAAGTGATGGACGCGGGCGAGGCCGTCAACCTCACCGTAGGCGGAGGCGTCGAATCCGATACTTTCATTCCGTAAGCGCCGAACAGCTCGTTCGCCGCCGGCTGTCCCAGGAAGTTGAGTACGTGGATGCCGGCGTCCAGCTGCAGATTGGTGATGGTGCTGCTGCCGATGACCTGGCCGACCTGGCGTGTGCCGCTGGTGATGACCAGCCAGCTGGTGCGCAGTCGCTCGGGGAATTCGAAATCCTTCAAAGTCACATCGTAACGACCGGCGGCCGGCAGATTGAGCTCGCGCACGTTGAACAATCCGCCCACGCCTTGCGTGCTCTCGAATACGACGGCGTTGGCCGGCTGAGTCGTCAATGTCAGCGCGAACATGCCGTTGCCCGGCATCGTGCCGGAAGCCGCCGGCGGAGTGACGGCGATCAGTACACGCACCGGGCCCGCCTGCAGCGCGACCGTGTCCGCGCCCGGCTGCTCGAATTTATCTACGACCGTCGCACGCTGAGCCACCAGAGTCTTCGCGCTCGCGAGCTGCGACGGAAAGCGGAAGTCCGACACGGTCAGCGCGTAGTTACCCGCCGCCACCGGCTGCGATGGAGTGAACGAATAAATGCTCGGTGTGTTCGCATCCGGAGATGCATCGGCGATGTGAATATCAGCATAGGCCGCGCTGGCCCCACGCGTCACAGTTGCAGACATCGCGCCGATCGTCGGCGCCACGTTGAATACATACAACTGCGCCGTGCCTTGAGTGAGCGCAAGGTTGCTGGAGCCGGCGCCGGTACGCGAGCCCACGAACGCGCCGTTCTGGATCACGGCCGCCGACATCGACGTCAACGCCTCCGGAAACACGAGATCCGTGAGCGTCAGCGAATACGCATTCGTGCTCGGAATATCGATGGTCTTTGCCGGCGGCAAGCGCCCGACGATGTTGTCACTGCTGTAGACGACGGTGTCGGTCGGGCTCTCGACTCGCACGCTATAGAGCCCCGCCTGCTGAGTGCCGGCGGTCGCGATGATGATGAGCTCGAACATCTGGTTCGCCGCAGTCGCCGCGAATTGGCCCGGCAGCGGGTCGAGGACCGGCAGCGGCGCGCCATTCTCATAACGCAGTAACAGGATCTGTCGCTGAGCGAGCGCCGCCGGGAAGCCGCGATCGGTGAACACCAATTCATACGTGCCCGCCGTGGGCGCCGTGAATGTCACTTGCAAGGTGGACTGGTTCGGGCCCGGTCCGCCCTCGGCGGAAATGGAGCCAAACTGATCCAGAACGGGAGCGCCGCCCGCCGACGGAGCGACTTCGATGGAAAACGCACCGGCCCCCTCATCCTGCGGTACCCGGCCCAACACGTGCACTCGATAGGTGCCCGGCGTTCCCGCAAAGGTCCGCGTGGCGCTCGGCATCGTTCCATCCGGCTGCGTCGGATATTGGACTTCGAACTTCGCCACCGCCTGCAGGTCGCGAATGACCAGCACTTCCAACGATTCCAGCCGTGCGTCCGGATTGAGTCCGCTCGACGTGTCCGTCAGCGTCACCGCGTAATCGCCAGCTTCGGTCAGAGTGAATTCATAGGCAGGTGGCAACTGCGCAGCCGCCTCGGGAGTCGCAGCAAGCAACTCCGATGTTTCCAACACTGTCGACGACCACGCCGAGCCGCACGTGAGCAACGCCAACCAGCCGGCCAGCGCCGGCATCATTCTTCTGAACACAAACGCACCCTCGCGGCGAACCGCGCCCCGGTTTAAATAATAAGGCGTGGCTTTCGCTACGCGCCCGCCGCTTTGATCTGTTCGAGCGCGGTCTGCGCTTCCCTGGAGCCATGGAACTGCCGCCCCGAACGCACCGCTGCCTCGAGATTCTTCTCCGCGCCGGCGCGATCGCCGGTCTTCAGCTGCGCCATGCCGAGGTGGTAGCGCATGAGCGGCGACTCGGGCGACTTGTCGACGGCCTGTTGCAGTAACGCGAGCGATTCCTGGAACTCACCGCGTTTGAACTTCACCCAGCCGCGCGTGTTGAGAATGGACGGCTCGGTGACGTGATTGAGCCTGCCCGTGAGCTCCGCCGCCCGCTCCAGGCTCGGGGCGTCGTTGCGATAGCTCACCAGCAGCATGGCGAGATTGTTGAGCGCGGCGACCGATCCCGGCTCGCGCTTCACGATGGCTTCATACACGCGGATCGCGTCGTCGGGTCGATCCAATCTTTCATACAACGCCGCCAGATCGGTGCCGAGCGCGGCCGCGCCAGTCTTGTCGAGCCCCACCTCCAGCACGCGGATCGCATCGTCGTTGCGCTTGCCAGACAGATAGGCGAGCGCCAGGCCGCGATAAGGCATCCACCACTGCGGCGCCTTGGCGATCGCGTCGTTGAACGCCGTGGTCGCGGCGTCGAAATTTCCCTGCGATGTCAGCAACTCGCCCTTGAGGTTGCGAGCGATGACGTGATCGGGCTGTGCGGCAATCACTTTGTCCAAGCGCGCCAGCGCCTTCGGCATTTGTTTGCGAGCGAGGTCGACACGCACCAGCGCAGTGAGCGGCTCGCCGGCGTTCGGCTGGATCTCCAGCGCGCGGACATAGGCCGCTTCCGCGGCGTCATATTTCTTTTCCGACTCGTTGATCGCGCCGTCCAGATACCAGCCCAGCGGCATATCGGGGCGCACTTGTTTGATCGTTTCCGCTGTCACACGAGCTGCGGCCAAATCCTGCGTCGCTGCCTGCACGCGGAACAGCGACTCCAGCGTGCCTACATCATTCGGCGTCTCCTTCACCAACTGTTCGAGCACCGGACGCGCCTGTTCCGATCGTCCGCTCTGTGTGAGCAGCTGCGACAGTTCCAGACGCACCTGACGATCGCCGGGATTGGCCTGCGCCGCCGAGCGCAATGTTTCCTCCGCCAGCGCCAGCTCGTTGTTCTGCAAATGTGCGCGGGCCAATGCGCGGAGCACCGGAATCGAATTCGGCTGATCCCTCAACACTGCACGCAAATCCGCGATCGCCGCAGCCGCGTCGCCCTTGGCGAGCGCCAGGTTGCCTCGCAGGACCAGCGCGTCGTTGTCGCGCGCATTTTCCTTCAACACCTCGTCGATGAGCCCGGCCGCGCCCTTCTCGTCATTCTTTTGCAATAACAATGTCGCGAGTCGGTTGCGAGCCGTCAGTCCGTCGGGCTTCAGTTCCTGTTCCTTGATGACGTCGCGATACACAGTCTCGGCGGCATCGAACTTGCGCTGGGACTCATGGAACTTCGCCAGCGCCAGCTGCATGGCCACGCCGTCCTTCTCCTCGGCCGCAAACTTTTTCAACTCCGCCTCGGCCTTGTCCGGTGCGCCGTTCGCCGCCAGCAGGTCTGCCAATGCGGCCTTCGCCTCCACGCTCTCGGGCGCAGCAGTAATCGCATCTCGCAGCGTCTGTTCGGCCGCCGACACATTCCTGGCCAGCATGTGGAAGCGCGCGAGCCGATAGCGATGTGACAAATCTTCGGGCTGCAGCTCGATCACTCTCTTCAGCTGCGCCTCGGCATCGTCCATCTGTCGATGAGCGAGATACAGGTCAGCAAGCACCACACGAAGATCAATGCTCTCGGGGATCCGCTCCAAGCCGGCTTTCACGACCTCGATGGCTT
>JBEVKA010000197.1:0-12304 GCA_040509855.1 Steroidobacter sp. | reverse complement strand
GTCGGCAAGTACGTCAACCTTCGCGACGCGTACATCTCGTTGTCCGAAGCGCTCACGCATGCCGGCGTTCGCACGCGCACGCGCGTCAACATTCAGTTCGTCGAAGCGACGGACGTGGAGAAGCACGGCGTCGGTTGTCTCGAAGGCGTCGACGCGATCCTGGTGCCGGGCGGCTTCGGCGAGCGCGGCATCGAAGGCAAGATCCAGGCGATCCGCTTCGCGCGCGAACGCCAGATTCCTTACCTGGGCATCTGCCTCGGCATGCAGCTGGCGATCATCGAATACGCACGCAACGTGGCGGGCCTGCAGGGCGCGCACTCGACCGAATTCAATCGCGCGTCGCCCAATCCCGTCGTGGCGCTCATCACCGAGTGGCAGGACGAGAAGGGCACGACTGAACAGCGCACGGATCGTTCAGATATGGGCGGCACGATGCGCCTCGGTGCGCAGGAAGCGCGTCTGTCGCATGGCTCGCGCGCGCACCAGATCTACGGTGCGGACACGATCATGGAACGCCACCGCCACCGTTATGAGTTCAACAATCGCTACCTGCAGAAGTTGATGAACGCGGGTCTGCGGTTCTCGGGCTTCTCGCGCGATGGGCTGGTGGAAATGATCGAGCTGCCGACGCATCCGTTCTTCGTCGCCAGCCAGTTCCATCCGGAATTCCGTTCCACGCCGCGCGATGGTCACCCGTTGTTCACGGGCTTCGTGAAGGCGGCGCGCGCTTATCATCAGTCGCAGCAGCCGGAAGAGAAGCGGTTGGCGGTTGGCGGTTAGCGGTTGGTTCAGAGGGTCACAGGTAGATCATGCGTCTGTTGAATTTTGATGTCGGGCCGGACAAGCCGTTCTTCCTGTTAGCCGGCCCCTGCGTCGTGGAAAGCGAGGGCTTGATCCTCGATACCGCGGGCAAGCTCAAGGAGCTGACCACGCGGCTCAAGATTCCGTTCGTTTTCAAATCGTCGTTCGACAAGGCGAATCGTTCGTCGAGCAAGAGCTATCGCGGCCCCGGCATGGCTGAAGGCCTGCGCATTCTGTCCGAAGTGAAGCGTCAGCTCGGCTTGCCCGTCGTCACCGACGTGCACGAGGACACGCCGCTCGACGAAGTGGCGTCGGTGGTCGACGTGCTGCAGACCCCGGCGTTCCTGTGCCGGCAGACCAACTTCATCGTCAACGTGTGTTCGCAAAAGCGCCCGGTGAACATCAAGAAGGGTCAGTTCCTGTCGCCCTGGGAAATGCAGAACGTGGTCGACAAGGCACGCTCCACCGGCAACGAACAGATCATGGTGTGCGAGCGCGGCTTCACGTTCGGTTACAACAATCTGGTCTCCGACATGCGCTCGCTAGCGGTGATGCGTGAGACCGGCGCGCCGGTCGTGTTCGATGCGACTCACTCGGTGCAGTTGCCGGGTGGCAAGGGCACGGCGTCGGGCGGTCAACGTGAATTCGTGCCGGTGCTGTCGCGCGCGGCGGTTGCCGCCGGAATATCGGGGCTGTTCATGGAAACCCATCCCGATCCCGACAAGGCGCTGTCCGATGGCCCGAACGCCTGGCCGCTGGCGCGCATGGAAGCTTTGCTGACGACACTGAAAGAACTGGATCAAGCCGTGAAATCGCGGCCCTACGAGGAAAGTTTGTTATGAGCAAGATCGTCGACATCCGCGGCCGCGAAATCATTGACTCGCGCGGCAATCCGACCGTGGAAGCCGATGTGTTCCTGGACTCCGGCGCCATGGGCCGTGCCGCTGTTCCGTCCGGCGCTTCCACCGGCACGCGCGAAGCCGTCGAGCTGCGCGACGGCGACAAGAAACGTTATCTCGGCAAGGGTGTGCTCAAGGCCGTTGGTAACGTAAACGGCGAGATCAAGAAGCTGCTGGTCGGCAAGGAAGCGGGCGACCAGGCCGCCATCGACAAGGCGATGATCGATCTCGACGGCACCGAGACCAAGTCGCGCCTGGGCGCGAATGCATTGCTCGCCGTTTCGCTTGCGACCGCGCACGCGATGGCGAAAGAAACCAAACAATCGTTGTTCCGTCGCCTCGGCACTTCCAAGACGTTGCCGGTGCCGATGATGAACATCATCAATGGTGGCGCGCACGCCGATAACAGCGTCGACATCCAGGAGTTCATGATCCTGCCGGTCGGCGCGCCGTCGCTGTCGGAAGCGCTGCGTTATGGCGCCGAAATCTTCCATACGCTCAAGAAGGTGCTGCACGAGCGGAAGCTCGCCACCGCGGTTGGTGACGAAGGCGGTTTTGCGCCCGACCTGCCGTCGAACGAAGCGGCGCTGGAAACCATTCTCGAAGCCATCGATCGTGCCGGCTACAAGGCCGGCAAGCAGATCTTCCTCGGTCTCGACGTCGCCAGCACCGAGTTCTACAAGGACGGCATCTATCACCTGGAATCGGAGAATCGTAAGTTCACCTCGGCGCAGTTCGTCGACTATCTCCAGGGCCTGGTCAGTCGCTATCCCATCGTCACCGTCGAAGACGGCATGAGCGAAGACGATTGGGCCGGCTGGGCGCTGCTGACGCAGCGGATGGGCAAGAACGTGCAGCTGGTGGGCGACGATCTGTTCGTCACCAACACCAAGATCCTGAAGCGCGGCATCGACGAGAAGATCGCCAACGCCATTCTCATCAAGCTCAACCAGATCGGCACGCTCACCGAAACGCTCGCGGCCATCGATATGGCGGCGGACGCGGGTTACGCGTCGGTCGTGTCGCATCGCTCGGGCGAGACCGAAGATTCGACCATCGCGGACATCGCCGTCGCCACGCGCGCGACGCAGATCAAGACTGGTTCGATGTCGCGTTCGGATCGCATCGCCAAGTACAACCAGCTGCTGCGCATCGAGCAGGAGCTGGGTTCGGAAGCCAAGTACGCCGGCGTCGAGGCGCTTCCGGTGCCGCTGCCCGGAATTTCGTGCTGATACCGGGCCGCGCATGAAGATACTGGCCGCCGCTCTCGTCATGCTCCTCGCGCTGCTGCAGTACCGACTGTGGCTGGGCGAGGGTGGCATGCGCGAAGTGCGGCGGCTGCGCGCCGAGATCGAAGCACAGCGAGACGAAAATCAGCAGCTCAAGGAGCGCAATCGCACCTTGTCGGCTGAAGTGCAGGACTTGAAAAAAGGCACTGTGGCGATCGAGGAGCGCGCGCGCACCGATCTGGGCATGGTGGGCAAGGGCGAAACGTTCTATCAGGTCGTTCCGCCGAAATCCGCCGTGACGCCGCAGTCCGCGCCAATCGCCGAACCCGAAGACGAGAATCGCGTGATCGAGGCTCGCGCGCCGACGCAGCCGGCTTATCGGCAGTAACCCCGCGCACCGATAAAAATGGACAGCAGATTCTGGGTGATCGTGCCCGCGGCCGGCAGTGCCCGCCGCATGGGTGCTGCCGTTCCCAAACAATACCTGCCGCTCGCCGGGCGCACGGTGATCGAATGGTCGCTGGCGCCGTTCCTGGAGCGCGAGCGCACCGGCGGCGTCGTGGTGGTGCTGGCCGAGGGCGATCGGCGCTGGCCGCAAACCGATCTGTCGCGTCATGCGAAAATCATTACGACTCTGGGAGGAGCGGAACGAATGGACTCCGTGCTGGCGGGATTGAAAGCGCTGGAAGCGCGCGCCGAGCCCAGCGACTGGGTGCTCGTTCACGACGCTGCCCGGCCTTGTCTTGCCGGTGCCGATGTCGATCGTTTGCTGAACGAGCTGGCGGACGATGAAGTCGGTGGGCTGCTCGCTGCTCCCGTGGTCGATACATTGAAGCGCGCCGATGCGCACCAGCGCATCGATCGAACCGTTCCGCGAGAGAAACTCTGGCGCGCGCTGACTCCGCAAATGTTTCGTTTCGAACTGTTACGACGCGCCTTGCAGAGCGCGGTCGAGAATCGCATTGCCGTGACCGACGAGTCGCAGGCGGTCGAAGCGCTCGGCCTGCATCCCAAGTTAGTGCCGGGCGACGTGGACAACGTCAAAATCACAGTGCCGGAAGATTTGCCGCGCGCCGAAAAGATCTTGCGATCGCGAGGTGTCTCATGACCACCGGACTGCGCATTGGCCAGGGTTATGACGTGCACGCGTTCACCACTGGCGATCATGTGACATTGGGCGGAGTGAAGATTCCGTATTCGCATGGCGTGCTCGCTCACTCCGACGGCGACGTGTTGCTGCATGCTGTCTGCGATGCGTTGCTGGGCGCCGCGGGATTGGGCGATATCGGCATGCATTTCCCCGATACCGACCCGCGCTGGAAAGGTGCCGACAGCCGTGCGTTCGTGCGTCACGTGCGCGATTTGTTGAAAGAGCGCGACTACGTGGTCGTGAACGTCGATGCGACTGTCATCAGCGAGGCGCCGCGCATCGGTAAGTATCGTGAAGCCATGCGCGCCAACATCGCTGCCGACCTCGGCGTCAACATCACGCGTGTCAATGTGAAGGCGACGACCAGCGAAAAAATGGGTTTCATCGGACGCGCCGAAGGACTGGCCTGCCAGGCCGTCGCGCTCATCGAGCATATCTTGTGATCGAACTGACCGAGCTGATGAATCTGCCGTGTGCGCACGGCGGAGCGGTGGGGAGCGCGCGTTTGCGTGCTGCGCCGGAAGATTTCGTCGTGCGCGAGTGGTTGGGCTTCGAAGCGGACGGCGAGGGCGATCACCTGTTGCTGAAGGTGCGCAAGCGCGGCGCGAATACGATGTGGGTGGCCAAGCAGCTGGCGAAGATGGCGAAGGTTCATCCGCGCGACGTGGGTTTCGCAGGGCTGAAAGATCGCGACGCCGTGGCCGAACAGGCATTCACGGTGCCGGTACGCTCCGCTGTTGGAACGAATTGGGTTGGGGTGACGGGCGACGGCTTCGAAGTCCTGAGCGCCGAGCGTCAGCGTCGCAAGCTCAAGCGAGGCGCGTTGAAGGGCAACGACTTCATGATCGTGCTGCGCGAGTTCGATGGCGATATCGCCGTGCTCGAACAGCGATTGCAAACATTGGCTGCGGCTGGTGTGCCGAATTATTTCGGGCCGCAACGTTTCGGGCGAGGCGGTCAAAACATCAAGTCGGCGCTTGCCTGGTTCGGCGGCGAAGGGCCCCCGCCGGAGCGCATGGAGCGAGGCTTTGCGTTATCGGCGGCCCGGTCGGCGATTTTCAATGCAGTGCTGGCGGAGCGTGTGCGAGCGGAGAACTGGAATCGATTGCTCGACGGTGACGTGGTCAATTTGAACGGCAGCGGCAGTTTTTTTCCGGTCGCCACCGTCGATGACACATTACGCGAGCGTTGTGGCCAGATCGACATTCATCCCACCGGTCCGATGTGGCATGGCGACTCGTTGCTGTCGACCGGCGCGGTCGCCGAGTTGGAAGCCGGCGTCGCGCGACGTTATCAAGCATTGGCGGATGGACTTGCGAAGGCAGGGCTGGAACCGGAGCGACGACCCCTGCGCGTGCCGGTGCGGGAGCTGTCATGGCGGATCGAGGGCAGCGACGTGCATTTGCAGTTTCGTTTGCAGCGAGGCTCGTTCGCGACCGCGGTATTGCACGAGCTGATCGGTAACGCGTTCCTCGCCGATACGCCGGAAGCTGATGTTTGATGCGAGGTCAGCGCGTTCGGAGCAGCACGTACACCGCGCCGCTACCGCCATCGACTTGCCGGGCGGAACCGAACGCCTGGATGTTGTCGATTCGCTGCAGCCATTGATTCACGACGTTCTTCAATACCGGGCCGCGCGGGCCGGAGCGGCGGCCTTTGCCATGGATGATTCGAACGCAGCTCAGGCGTCGATGGACGGCTTCGGTGAGGAATTCGCGCATCGCCGCTTTCGCCTCGGCGCCCGTCATGCCATGCAGGTCGATCTCCGCATCGACTACGAAATGACCGCGCCGGAGTTTCAACAGCACGGCTTCGGAAATGTGCGGCCGGCGGAAGCTCAGCTCATCGCCCGTTGCCAGCTCCGTTTCATCGGCGGGTGGCAGCAGACTTTCCTTCAACACTTCCCGTTGATCGGCACGAGTGAAGCGTGCGCGCGCCGGCGGCTTCGGCGGCTCGGCCGTGCGCGTGGGGCCGATCCGCAGGCGACGCACATCGCGCATCGCTTCGCGGAAGGTACGAGCGTCATGATCGTCGTCATCGTTCATAACTTGCTCCAAAACGAGCCACCCGAGCACGGGGACGTACCTCATCCCCAGCGGGGACGGCGAGGGTCGTGGCAGGATGCCCGATCCCTCGCAGATTAAAGTATAGTTCCGCGCCGCTAGCGTCCGCCGACGCCCCGGGCAATTCAACGCAATGAAGATCCTGTTGAGCAACGATGACGGCTATCGCGCCGAGGGCCTGCGTGCCCTGGGCGAAGCGCTCGCGTCCCTGGCCGAGCTGACCGTCGTCGCTCCCGACCGCAATCGCAGCGGCGCCAGCAACTCGCTGACGCTCGATATGCCATTGCGTGTGGCCTCGTTCGCGGAACGCAAGTACCTCGTGGTCAACGGTACGCCCACCGATTGCGTGCACCTGGCGATCTCCGGCCTGTTCGAGAACGAGCCCGAGTTCGACATGGTGGTGTCGGGCGTCAATGACGGTGCCAACCTCGGCGACGATGTGCTTTATTCGGGCACGGTCGCGGCGGCCATCGAAGGACGCTTTCTGGGTTTGTCCGCGATCGCGGTGTCGCTGGTCATTCAGCCGAACTCCGGCAATCACTTCGCGACCGCGGCGCGCGTCGCCGCCGAACTGGTGATGCGCATCCAGCGCACTCCGTTGCATCAAACGACCATCCTGAACGTGAACGTGCCCGACGTGCCGTATGAAGCGCTGAAGGGCTATCAGGCGACGCGGCTGGGCTTTCGGCATCGTTCGGAACGCATCGTGCGCATGGAAGATCCGCGCGGTCGGCCGGTGTATTGGGTCGGCCCATCGGGCAAGACTCAGGACGCCGGGCCCGGCACGGACTTCCACGCCGTTGCCAACAACTATGTGTCGGTCACGCCGCTGCAGATCGATCTCACTCGTCACACCCTGCTCGACGACATGCGCCAATGGTTGCAGGGTCGCGAGGCATGAAGTCCAAGCCGCCCGCCCCGGGCAACGGCAATCGCGCCGGCATCGGCATGACATCGGCGCGTACGCGCGAGCGGCTCATTCAGCGTCTGCGCGATCAAGGCATCACCAACGCGTCGGTGCTCGACCAGATTCGCAATGTGCCGAGACATTTGTTCGTCGACGAAGCGCTCGGGACGCGTGCGTATGAAGACACAGCGCTGCCGATCGGTCACGGCCAAACGATTTCACAACCGTTCGTGGTGGCGCGCATGACCGAAGCCTTGATCGAAGCGGGCACGCCGGGCAAGGTGCTCGAAATCGGCACCGGGTGTGGCTATCAAACCGCCGTGATGTCGCCGCTGGTGCGGTTCGTCTACAGCGTGGAGCGCATCGGCGCGCTGCTCGAGCGTGCGCGGGCCAGGCTGAAGGAACTACACATCAACAACGTCCATTTACGTCACGGAGACGGCTTTCAGGGATGGAGCGGGCATGCTCCATACGATGCGATCCTGATGGCCGCCGCGCCGCTGGCGATTCCTGAAGTATTGTTCGGGCAGCTGGCGCCGCAGGGCGGTCGGCTGATCGCGCCGGTGGGGCCGGAGGGCCGTCAACAACTGCTGCGGATCACTCGACGCGGCGATGAATTTCACCAGGAGACGCTGGGCTTGGTCAGCTTCGTGCCGTTGCTGAAGGGGCTGAACTGAACGCGTGGCTTCGATCACCTCGCGATCGCTCGGCCCGGTATTGTTGAGCCTGGCGCTGCTCGCCGGCTGCGCCTCCAATTCATCTTCAACTTCGCCCCAGGCCAATCGTCAGGGGACCTACACCGTCAAGCGCGGCGACACGCTGTCGGAGATCGCGCGTCGTCACAAAATCGATTTCCGGGACCTCGCGCGCTGGAATCGCATCGGCCGTGATTATGTGATCCATCCCGGCCAGACGTTGCAATTGTATCCACCGAGCCGTAACGCGGCCGCTGCGCCTCGACCGTCTGCGTCACAAAGATCAGCTTCACAGAATGTCGGCCCGAAGAAATCGCAGGCCGGCAAGACCGCGAAGCCCGGCAGCACCAGCAAGCCTCGCAAGGTCGCGAGTGCGTCACCGAAGGCGCGATCACGCACACCGATAACCAGGCCGGCGCCGCCGAAGCGCTCAGCACCCATTCCAACCGGGCCGCCGGTGAAGTGGCAGTGGCCGGTCGCGGGCGGCACCGCCACGCTCACGACGCGGCCAAATGGCGGCAATGGTTTGACGATCGTCGGCAAGCTCGGCGAAGACATCCGCTCCGCGAGCGGCGGGAAGGTCGTGTATACCGGCTCGGGCCTGCTCGGCTACGGCCAGCTCGTCATCATCAAGCACAACGAGAGCTATCTCAGCGCCTCGGGCCAGTTGCAGTCGGTGGCTGTCAGCGACGGGGACGCCGTGAGCGCGGGTCAGCGTATCGCGACCATGGGAAACGGCCCGCAGGGCTCGCCGCTGCTGTACTTCGAGATACGCGTCAACGGGACACCCAGCAACCCGCTGGCATTGCTGCCACAACGGTAAACGGTTTCATTTCACCCTGAGCAGATTGGTAGCGGTCACACTTGCAGATTGCATCTTTCGCGAAGCGAACAGGTGTTGCGCTATGCGCGACGGTGTGTCTAAATCCGCCCCCAATGTCGGCAGGAGCCGACGCAGGACGACCGGTAGAAGACGCGGGGGCGGAGGGGGATTCGAGGAAACAGCACGAAGAAGAAAAAAAGCAAAATAAAAAGAATATTTCGTCGGGCAATGACTTCGCCCCGTCCCAAGTGATGAACTGGGGACGGCGAGCTGGAGCGGTCAGGCGAGTTGGGTCGAACGATCTTCAGTCCCTCGCGTCTTCTCCCGGTCGCCCTGAATGCAGGGTGACCGGGAGAGTTTTCTTCCTAGTCGCTATTCCTCAGCAGCAGCGCCGCCACCACGGTGCGCCCCTCGCTGGCCAGGATGTTGTACGTCCGGCACGCGGCGCCGGTGTCCATCACCTCGCATCCCACTCCGCGCGACAGCACCGCCCCGAGGATCTCGGGCGCGGGGAATTGTTGTTTCGGCCCTGAGCCGATCACCACCACTTCGGGCTTCATCGCCAGCACGGCTTGCATGTCGTCGAGCCGAAGGTCGGCGACGGTCTGCGGCCGCCAGTCGCTCACCAGCTGATCGCTCTTCACCAGGCAGCTGCTGCGGATCACGGTCTCGCCGATGCGCACCTCGCCTGGCGCGTAGGAGCGGACCAGGTTGATGCCGCCAATCTTCTCGTCGGTCAGTTTCATTGGGATACCATAGCGCAGGTCGCCGCCGCCTCGCAGAAGATGTTGACCACGCTCACGCTCATCATTCCTGATTTGAATCCCGCACTCGCGGGGCACGGCGTCGATACTCCAAAGTGGCCCACACTTGCACGACTCGCGGGTCGCGGCACCGTTGCACCAAGAGTGATCGATACACGACTGGACTCGCTGCACGCCGCGATTCTCGATGCGCTCGATCTACGCAACGTTGCCGATCAGTATCCGAGCGCCGCAGTGACGCGCACCGGTTTGACGAACGAGCGTGCCGCGGGTTTCTGGCTTCGCATGCAGCCGATGCATTTCATCGCGGGCTTGGATCGAATCACGACCGTCGTTCTGCGAGGTGCCGCGCGGATGACGGTGGAGGAGCGTTCATCATTGGCTCCAATGTTTGCGGAACATTTGCAGTCGACCGGTATCGAGCTGCATGCCGCCGGCGACGAGTGGTTGTTGCGGAGTGAATCGCCGCTACGACTACAGACCGTGTCACCGGAATTCGCCGCAGCCAATCCACATTCAGATATCTTGCCGCGCGGTGCCGATGCGGGGCCGGTTCGCAGGCTGATGACAGAGATGCAAATGCTCCTGCATGAGCATCCCGTGAACGTGCGGCGTCAGGCGCGAGGTGCGCAGGCGATCAATGCGGTCTGGGTTCACGGTGAAGGAATGTTGAGCGACCTGACTCCGGTATCATTGCCGGCAGGCTATGGCGAGGATCCATTTTTGCGAGGCATTTATCGACTGCATGACCAGACCGTGGGCACAACGCCCGCGGATGCGAAGGTGCTGCTCGCGCAGCTGCGTGGGCCGACAGTCGCCGTGATCGATCCTCCGAATCTCGATGCGTTGGAAACTCAGTGGCTCGCGCCTCTGGCTCGCGCCTTGCTGAGCGGCGCCTTCTCGAAACTGACGCTGATGATGAATGAATGGCGGGTGAGCGCGGACCGCGCCGACATGTTCAAACTTTGGCGTCGCGAACGGCCGCCGATGGAATGGGTCGCATGCTGAGCCGCACGATTCGTCGCCGCGACTCCAGCGCATTGGCGACGCTGTCCGAAGATTTGCATCCGCTGTTGCGACGTCTGTACGCCAATCGCGGCGTGAACGAGTCCACCGATCTCGATCTCGGCCTGGCGCGCTTGATCCCGGTCAGTCAGCTCGGTGGCGTCAATGCCGCGGTGGATTTGCTGTGCGAACACTTTCGTCGCGGCACTCGCATCGTCGTCGTGGGCGATTTCGATGCCGACGGCGCGACCAGCACCGCGCTGGTGGTTCGTCAGCTCACCGGCCTGGGCTTCAAAGAAGTCACATTCCTGGTGCCGAATCGTTTTCAGTACGGCTACGGTCTGACGCCCGAGATCGTGAAGCTCGCGGCGGAAGCACGGCCGGGGCTGATCGTCACGGTCGACAATGGCATTTCCAGCCACGCGGGCGTGGTGGCTGCCAGTGCGCTCGGCATCGAAACATTGATTACCGATCATCATCTCGCCGCAGCCTCGTTGCCGGCGGCGAATGCCATCGTCAATCCGAACGCGCCGGGCGATACCTTTCCTAGCAAAGCGCTCGCCGGCGTGGGCGTCGCGTTTTATCTGATGGCGGCATTGACCAGAGCGATGGTCGAGCGCGGCTTGAGTTCGAACCCGCCGCCGGTGGCGGAGCTGCTCGATCTGGTCGCGCTCGGCACCATCGCCGATCTCGTGCCGCTGGATCGAAACAACCGCGTGCTCGTCCATCAGGGATTGCGACGTATTCGTGCCGGGCGATGTATCGCCGGTATTCGCGCGCTGTTGGAAGCGGCGAACTGTGTGCCGGCGAATTGCGTGGCCTCCGATTTGGGTTATCAGATCGGCCCGCGCTTGAATGCGGCGGGTCGGCTCGACGATATGTCGATCGGCATTCAATGTTTGCTCACCGACGATCCGAGCGCGGCGCGGTTGCTGGCCGCACGATTGTCACAGCTCAACAGCGATCGCAAAGAGCTGGAGCTGCAGATGCAACAGGAAGCCTTGAGCACCATCGCGGAGATGCGCGCTGAAGATCCCGAGCTGCCGCTGGGATTGTGTCTGTTCGACGAGTCATGGCATCAAGGAGTCGTCGGCCTGGTCGCCTCGCGCGTGAAGGAGCGTGTGAATCGTCCAGTGATCGCGCTGGCTCGCGCGGACGAACACACGTTGAAGGGATCGGCGCGTTCGATTTCCGGTGTGCACATTCGCGACGTGCTGGACACGATCGCGACACGCCATCCCGGCCTGATCGAAAAATTCGGCGGTCATGCCATGGCCGCGGGGCTCACGTTGCCGGCGGCAGGATTGGAAAGATTCCGCACCGAATTCGATGCGGAAGTGCGGCGCTGGATGAGTGTCGAGGACACCCTGGGTGTGGTGCATTCCGACGGCAGCTTGCGACAGGAGGAGCTCACCATCGATGTGGCCCGGCTGCTGCAGCAGGCAGGGCCGTGGGGCCAGTCGTTCCCCGAGCCGCTGTTCGACGGCTGCTTCGAGGTGCGGAATGTGCGTGTGCTCGGCGAGCGGCACCTGAAGCTGGAGGTGCGCAGCGCCGATGGCCCGGGCCATCCGAGTTGCGAAGCCATCGCATTCCGGCATTTCGATCACGACGATGCGCCGGACGTGCAGCCGGACTCGCGCGTGGAGCTGGCTTATCGGCTCGACGTGAACCGTTTCAACGGCTCGGAGCGGCTGCAGCTGGTGGTGGAATATTTGCGAGTGCTTTGAGCCTCGTTTTGCTAGGATCGCCGTCCCGCGATTGCCTGCCTGACGCCGATTTATCCATGGAAACCAATCCGATACGCCGTTCCATCGAAGACCTCACCGAGCGCGGCGGGGCGCTCAGGAGGTTTCTTTGACTACGATACCAAGAGCGAACGCCTCACCGAAGTAAGCCGCGAGCTGGAAGATCCCGCGATCTGGAATACGCCGGACAAGGCGCAGGAACTGGGTCGCGAGCGCTCCCGCC
>JBEVKA010000196.1:0-20390 GCA_040509855.1 Steroidobacter sp. | reverse complement strand
GAGGCGACGGATCGCGTGCGTGAATTGTTGAGTGCTGTCGGCATGCTCGAACGAGCGAATGCCTCGCCCTCGCAACTCTCGGGTGGCGAGATGCAGCGAGTCGCTGTCGCCCGAGCGTTGGTGCATCGTCCTGCGCTGGTGCTTGCGGATGAGCCCACCGGCAATCTGGATGCGGATTCCGCTGCCGAGGTGCTGGAACTGCTGGCTTCGCAACTCAAACGTGACAATGCCGCTGGCATTCTGGTCACACATTCGGAAATCGCGGCCGCAACCACGGATCGGATCTTTCAACTCTCCCGGCAAGGATTGGCGCCGCGCCCTCGAACGTGATCGCGCCACTGCTCATCGAAGCGGCAGTCACCGGACCGATGCGGCGTTCGCCGGGACGAACGTTGCTGGCGATCATCGCGATCGCACTCGGCGTCGCGCTGGGACTGGCGATCTATCTCATCAACCGCTCCGCCGCGGATGAAATATCGCTCGCCGCTCGCAGCTTGTATGGACTCGCTGATCTCGCGATCGAAGGCGGGGCCGAGGGCTTCGACGAAAACTCATATCCGCGGATCGCTCGTATTCCTGGCGTGGCGGTTGCGAGTCCGGTGGTTGAAGTTGCGGCGAAGCTGGTCGGCAGGCGTGGCGCGCTGACTTTGATCGGGCTCGACGGTTTTCGGTCGCACTTGTTGCAGCCGGCGATTGCGACTGCATTGATTCCGGCGTCGAGCGGTTCTGACGACTCGGGCGACAAAAACGCCGTTCGGTCCGTGCTGCTCAGCTCGAACGCTGCGCGCGAGCTTGGGCTCGAAGCGGGCGATTACATCGAGTTTCAGATCGGCACACATCGAGAGCGGATGCGAGTTTCGGGTGTGTTGCCACCGGCGGCGTTGCGTGACTTCGCTGGCGTTGTCGACATCGCGACGGCTCAATGGTTGTTCGACCGACTGGGAAAGCTCTCGCGCATCAACCTGCGTCTCGCCAGCGGCGCTAGTTCGGAACGAGTGCGCGAGGCACTCGCGGAGATTTTGCCGGTATCGGTGAAGGTCACGACGCCTGGCGAAGCGAGCGACGACGCTTTGCGCCTGTCGCGCGCCTATCGATCCAACCTCACCGCGCTGGCGCTGGTGGCATTGTTCACTGGCGGGTTCTTTGTTTATTCCACGCAGTCGTTGGCGACTTTGCGGCGGCGACGTGAGTTCGCCGTCATGCATGCGATCGGTGTCACTCGCTCGGAGCAACTGTTGTTGATGTTGAGCGGAAGCGTGCTCGTCGGTGTGGTCGGCGCGGCGGTTGGAATCGTGCTGGGTGTGTTGATCGCTCGCGTCGGATTGTCGGCGCTGGGTGCCGATCTCGGCGCGGGCTATGTTCACGGGCTCGCGGCGGGGTTGGATGTTCACATTGCTGAGATTGCGGTGTTCTCGATGCTCGGCGTTGGCGTTGCGGTCGTTGGGGCATTGCGACCGGCGCTCGACGCTGCGCGAGTACCGACTGCGAGCGCACTGAAAGCAGGTGACATCACCAGCGGCGAAGCGCCGTCACACGGATGGACGGTGCTGGTGTTGATGGTGATCGCCATCGGCGCGCTGCTGATGCCGCCGATTGCCGGGTTGCCGCTGCCTGGGTTCGTTGCCATCGCTTTATTGTTGATCGCAGCTGTCATCGCGATGCCGTCGGTCGTGAGTTTCGTGCTTCGGCATGCGCCTCGGGTGCAAGCGGTGCCCTATGAGATCGCGATTGCGCAGATCGCCGGCACCGCGCGTTATGCGACGTTGAGTGTCTCGGCCATCATCGTGAGCTTCAGCTTGATGGCGTCCATGGCCATCATGGTGACGTCGTTTCGCGATTCGCTGGATCAATGGACTCAGAAGCTGTTGCCGGCGGATGTATATCTGCGCGTCGGATATGTAGGCCAGTCGGCGTACGTGGACGAGTCGTTGGTCCAATCGATGGCGCGGCTGCCCGGCGTCGAACGCGTGGCATTCAGTCGCTTCGGGCAAGTGCAGCTGTCGTCGGATCGTCCGCCGGTGACGCTGATTGCGCGCACCCTGCAGGCCGATCGTCCCGACGCAACGCTTTGGATGGTGGAGACGGCTTCGGGTGTTCCACCGGCGGGATCGATTCCGGTGTGGGTCAGCGAGGCCGCGGCCGATCTGTTCTCGCTCGAGGCCGGCGATTCGTTGCGCTTCGAGCTGGCCGGCAAACCTGTCGTCGCATCGGTGCGCGGTTTGTGGCGTGACTACGAACATCAGAACGGCGCGATTGTGATGGATCGCGATGAGTACGCGCGCATCACTGGCGATCGCGCACTCAACACGGTGTGGTTCTGGTTGAACGATTCGACCGATGTGGTCGCGTTCGGCAACTCGGTTCGCGATCTGCTGCCACCGGGAGCCGAGCACGACATGCGCACGCCTGGAGATTTGCGACGACTGTCGCTCGCGGCCTTCGATCGTACGTTCGCGATCACGTATTTGCTGGAGCTGGTGGCGGTGACGATTGGATTGTTCGGAATCGCGGCGGGCATCAGTGCGCAAGTGCTTGCACGGCGCGGTGAGTTCGGGGCGCTTCGTCACATTGGCTTCACGCGCGGGCAGATCGCGACCATGCTGTCGATCGAAGGTGCGGTGCTCGGTGCGCTGGGTGTGATCGTTGGGCTGTTGACGGGCGGCGTCATCAGTTTGATCTTGATCTATGTCGTGAATCGACAGTCGTTTCACTGGAGCATGGATCTAAGCGTGCCGACGCTGTTGTTAACTGTGTTGAGCTTCGCGCTGATCGCTGCCGCGGCGTTGATTGCTGTCATCAGCGGCCGCCAGGCGATGGGCGGCGAGGTTGTGCGCGCCGTGAGAGAGGATTGGTGATGCGCCTCGCGCTCATGCTGATCGCGTCGTTGGTGATATTCACGGCTGGCGCTGAAGTTATCTATCCAACCATCGCTCCGGGCTATCGCATCGAGTTCCCGCGCGATGAGGGCAGTCATCCGCAATTCAAGACCGAATGGTGGTACGTCACTGGCTGGCTGGAAGACGAGTCGGGCAAGCCGCGCGGATTCCAGCTCACCTTCTTTCGTTCGCGCACCGGCATCGACGACGACAATCCTTCGCGATTCGCCTTGCGACAGGTGCTGTTCGGGCACCTGTCCGTCAGCGATCCCAAGCGCGGTTCCCTGCTGCGTCATGAGAAGTCGGCGCGGCCGGGCTTTGGCCTGGCGGACGCGAAGGAAGGCTCGCTCGATGTTTATATCGACGACTGGCGGCTGCGGCGTGAAGGCGACGACTACTTCGTGGTCGCTTCAGCCGATGGTGTGAAGTTGGATTTGCGGTTGCAGCCGCGGGCATCGCCGCTGTTTCAAGGCGATCAGGGCTTCAGTCAAAAAGGGCCGGACCCGAGTCTGGCGAGCTATTACTACAGCTTGCCTCAGCTCGCCGTAACAGGACGTTTCGCCATCGATGGTCGCGAACAATCCGTGCGCGGCCGCGCAGGGTTGGATCACGAATGGTTGGGCGCGATCGTCGACGAGCGCGCGCAAGGTTGGGATTGGGTGGGGCTGAATCTCGACGACGGCGGCGCGGCCATGATCTTCCAAATGCGCGACGCTCAGGCGAACGAGTTCTGGGCGGCCGCGACCTGGAGATCGGGAAGTGGCGACGATGCGGTCAAATACAAACCGCAGGATGTGACATGGCAACCGCTGCGGTACTGGCGCTCACCACGCACTGGCATTCGTTATCCGGTGGAGTTGCAAGTGACGGTCGGCGATCGCGTCGTGATCCTGCGTCCGTTGATGGACGATCAAGAGAACGATGCGCGCGGCAGTACCGGAACGGTTTACTGGGAAGGCGCGGTGCGCGCCTTCGATGCGCAAAACAAACCTATCGGTCGCGGTTATCTGGAGCTGACAGGGTACGGCGACAAGATTCGCATGTAGTCACGCCGCTTTCGGCTGCCACACTTTGCACCAGCCGTGCGCGCTCACGAGCTTGCCGGCGAACAGCGCGCAAGGTCGCCATTCCTCGCCGTCCTTGCCTTGCAGCTGCATGCAGTTGCCACAGGTACTGCCGGCTTTGTATTGAGGCACTTTGTCGGGATCGATCTTCTTGGCGTCGTGCGTGTAGCCCATTGCGCGCGCCAGCGATTCATTTTCATCCATGTGCGGCAACGTTTGTTCCGCATTGGCATTGCGAGCGATCGTTACGATGGGGAGCGCGGTGAGCGCGATCTTCAGGACTGCACGGCGGTCATAGCGGGCATCGGTCATGAACGGCACCTCGAAGCTGGCGGCTGCTAGCGATGCGATCTTAGACCTTGGGCTCTGGTGCTCGTGGGGATCCCGACAGAACTTTGCGTCAAGAAACATTCGCTGCGTCGATGAGCTGGCGTCGCGCGACGACGACGCCATCCTCGTCCGCGTACAACCAGTCGCCCGGGCGGAAGGCGATGCCGCCGAAGCGAACGTTGATGTCGCGCTGGCCTTCGCCGCGTTTGTCGGTCTTCATGGGATGAACGCCCAGGGCTTTCACGCCGATGGGCATCGTCGCCAGGGCGGCGGAGTCGCGGACGCAGCCGTAAATGACGATGCCGTTCCAACCGTTGTCGGCGGCCTTCTTCGCAAGCATGTCGCCAACCACTGCGCGGCGCATGGAGCCACCGGCGTCGATCACGAGCACGCGCCCATTACCGGGCTCGCCCACGGCTTCGCGAACCAGCGAGTTGTCTTCAAAACATTTGATGGTCGCGATCGGCCCGCCGAATCGCAGCTCACCGCCGAAGTCGCCGAACAACGGCTCGCAGATTTCCAACTCATCGCTGAATTGATCGCACAGGTCGGCGGTTTTGATGTCCACGGCCGGGAACTCCATTGAGGCTTTAATGGAGTGTGCCGAAGGAGTTGCCTGCGGCGCCAGAGCGGAGTTGGGAGATCTAAAACGCTGCGCGGCCCGTGAGGGCCGCGAGCGTGACGATTATTTCTTTTTGCCGAGCAGCCGCGACAGCAGCGAATTGTTCTGCGGCATCTTGCGAATCCCGCTCTCCGACAACTCGACCTCGCGGGCTTCTTCGAGCAGCTCATCCGCCAGGCTTTTCTTGAGCGTCTTGTGCTTGCCGGTGTTGCTGGCGGCGACGCGAGTGGGCTCCGAGCGCTTCATCGCGGGGGCGGCGGCCTTGGCGGCGATCTTGCCGTCCGGAGTCATCGCCTTGTGCACGCCGGTGGAGTTGAGCTTGAACGAGCCGGTCGCGTTCGGCTTGAACGTGCCGGTGGCGTTGGGCTTGAAGGCGCCCGTTGCACCCGGCTTGAACGTGCCGCTGGCGGCGTTCAGCGAGCCGCTGGCGTTGGGGCGGAACGAGCCGCTGGACGACGGATCGACTTCCATCGTCACCGTCGGCACGACCGGCGCGCGGCCGGCGCGGGCGTTGTTCAGTTCGACCACATTGCTCTTCGGCTCGGCCGCGTCCGCGCGATGAGGCTGCGGCGCGTCCTTGAAGCGCGCCTGCTCGGCGACGCTGATGCGAATGACCGAGGGCGACGCGAAGAACGTCTTGAGATAACCGCTGACGGCCTGCGCGGAGGTGTCTTCTTTGAAGAAGCCCAGACGCAGCGAGTGCACGATCTTGCCGCTGCCGGCAGTCGCGACCGAGTACAGGCTGTACGCCTCGAAAATATCGAGGTGAGGCATGGCGTCGAGATTGACCGGCTGATCGGACACGGCCAGCTGAATCGCGAACCACTTTTCCTGAGCGGCGTCGTTCATTTCCTCGGTGGTCAGCGCGCGGATCGTTTGCGTGCTGTCGAGATTCGGATGAACGAGCGCGGGATCACGAACAGGTACGGCCGGTACAGCGGGCTTCGCGGCAGCAGCCACTGGTTTCGCCGGCGCAGCGGCCGGCGCAGGCTTGGCGGCAACCGGAGCCGCGGGCTTCGCAGGTGCTTCGGCTTTCTTCGCGACAGGCGCGGGAGCTGCAGGCTTCGGAGCAGGAGCAGCGGGTTTCGCGGCAACAGGCTTGGTCGCAACCGGCGGCGCTGGCTTCTTGTTAGCTGCGGCTGGAGCTGGCGCGGCACCTTTCGGCGCGGCGCCTTTGGCAGCGGCCGAGCGCGTCGGCGGATCTTCGAACAGATCGAGCTCGAACGCTTCGACGTCTTCGATCTTGATGTTCTTGCCGACGTGATACGGCTCGTCGCCCGCAGCCGACTTCTGCGCGGTCGCAGGTGTTGGCACCGGATCGGAGAACGTCAACGCAGGCACGCGCACGCTGGAGCCGGTGTCCAGCTTCGCTGGCACAGCTTGCGGCGCCGGAGGAGTCGCGGACTTCGCCGCAGCGGCCGGAGCCGCGGGCGCGGACTGCGCAGCCTTGTAAGCCTTCAGCTTGGCCGTATCGAGCGCGGCGAATTTGCCGCTCAACAGACCCACGGCCAGCGGTTCTTTGCCGGGCGAGGTCGAGGTCAGCGACGGCGCTTCCAGTTCATCGTCCCAGCTCATCTCATCGAGGCCAACAGCTTCGGTGAGTGCTTTGATCTTCGGCAGCGACGCGGACGTCGCAGCTTTCTTGGCCTCTGCGTCGGGCTCCCAAGTCATCTCGACGACTTCGTCGGCGGGCTTCTTGGCGGCCACGGGCTGCGCCTTCGCAGGCTGAACAGGAGCGGCGGCTTTCGGCGCGGCAGGTTTAGCAGCTACGGCAGGCGCAGCGGGAGCGACAGCAGGCTTCGCGACAACCGGCGCAGCGGGCGCAGGAGTCTGAGTGGGCGCGACGCGGGCCGCTTGAGGCGCCGGCGCGGCAGCTTGAACGGGAGCGGTAACAGGGGCAGCAGCGCGAGCGGGCGCTGGGGCAGGCGTATTCACCACCGCGGCGACGGCAGGGCGAGCCGCCGGAGCAGGAGCGGCCACGGGCGAAGCTGAATGCTCGGGGACATAGCCGCGAGTGAAACGGCGATCTTCATCGCCGAGGCTGGTCGTGAACGCCGTCGGGTACTGCTGGCGCACGACCGTGAGGACGCGCTCGGCGTGTGCTTCGTTAGTGAAGAAGCCGAGGCGCAGACGATGCCGCGTGCGTCCATCTTCGACGCGCGCGACTTGGTAAAGCTTGTAGTTCTCGAGCCCCGGGATGTTGCGCCCGTTGGTCGAGACCGGCGCGATCGACGCGCACAGGTTGATGACGAACAGCTGTGAGCCGCTCCCCGCGTTTGGCGAAACGAGGGGCGGATGTGAGCTGTCGGGCTCCGCGTATGCCTTGCTGATACTGTCTTCCACGTTCTCTTCCCCGACCCATTTCACCGCGACGTCACCATGACGCACGGTGGACAAAGCAACGGCCTGCGTTCATTTCGGCGGGGGAGTGAGCGCGCTTATGCTTTCGCGCTCGTTCACGGCGGTTCGCTGTTTTCTTTTTTGGCGAATCCGTTGCCGCATTCATTGCGGCTCCGTGGCAACCCCGCTGTCTTGGGAAATGATCCGTTAGACCGGAAGCTTTGCGTCCTCGCCTTTCAGCGAGTTTGCCCTTGGAACGACCCGATCATCGGCACGAGGTAGGTATAAGTCAAGCAGTTTGGTCGCTTTCAGCAGACATGCTTTTCGGCAACAGGTGACTGACTGCTACGAGACTCGGGTTATGTCGTATTTCTTCGATGACAGTGCGATGACCGCACCCATCAAACGGCCATGCGTGTCCACGCTTCCTTGCTCGCGCTGGCCGGTTCGCCCGCCATGATGCGAGGTGCGAGCTGCGACACGATGTGAACTTGCGCGGCGTCGGAGAGCCCGAGCGCGCGTAGTGCGCCTTCGAGTCCTTCGATGAGCTGACGACGCTCGCTCTCGCTCGGACAGCTGTCGCGCGCCAAAGCGGCGAGTTCGTCGCCGACGCTCTCGAGCGTCTCGGCGATCGAAGGCGCGAACTCGCTCAGGTCGCCACGCAGACGCGCCGCGAACCGGAACGAGTTGTACGCGCACACATACGCGCGATGCCTCAGCTTGAGATTCTTCAACATTCCCACCGCTGTTGTTCTCCCGCGGACGAGGTGCGGGAAAGTGTGAGGGCCGCCACGAAAATGACGGTGTGCGCTACATCACAAAACTCGGTCGTACTTCGGCGTTGCATTTACGCCGCATTACGAATCAAGCGTCTACGCACACAAATAAACTTGTTGACTTTCGTGCGACGACTTTCAGGCGCGTCCGACGTTGCGATCGGTGGGCGAGTGGAAATACTCGCTCTCTTCGGCGAACTGACGCATCAGCTTGCGCAGCTCTTCGATGCGGCCTTCGGCGGTGCTGATCGGCTGGCATTCTTCGCACTCGGGATCCGAACAGGGTTGCCGGGAGTACAGCCAGTACTGCACGGCGCCGGCCAGCAGGCCGTCGGCGATGTCCCAGATGTCGGCTTTGTCGTCGGTATCAGCGATGCGGTTGCCCAGATCGACGGCTTTGCCGAATGCTTCGCTGAAAGGGTTGTCGGATTCCTGCATGGCCTGTGGGCTCTGGGCTTGCGCCCGTGAATGTCATTGATGATGGCGTCATTGTACCGGCCTTCGGCGCGTGACGAAGCGAGTATCGCGGCGATCGTCTCGCCTTGAACCCGCTTCGACGCTCGGGTCTACTGTCATAAATCGTGATCCCCATTTAGATCAGTTTTGCGGGTTAGAGGTTTCCCATGGCTGAAGATCGTAATCAGGACCCCCAGATGGATGCGGATGGGCTGTACCTGGAGGAAAATTTCACCGATCGCCGCGTCGGCGCGATTCGTCGCCTGACGCCGGTGCGTGCCGATTCCTCCGTCGACCCGACTCGCCCGGTGCTGTTCCTCGGCCAGGCCGAGATCATGACCAACATGGGTCCGGTGCCGCTGAGTTTCGAGATCGAGGGCAAGACGCTCGAAGAGGCTGTCCAGGGCTTCTCGGCGGCCGCGCAGGTGGCGATCGAGCGCACCGTGCAGCAGATCCAGGAGATGCGCCGCCAGCAGGCTTCGCAGCTGGTCGTCCCGCAAGGCGGATTGCCGCCGATGGGCGGCGGCGGTCGCGGCGGCGGCAAGATCCAAATCCCGTAGTCGTCATTTTCGGGGCCAGCGCCCCATCATCGTGCGTGGATCCCGTGCGCCCGGCCTCGCGTTGGTGCGTGAAGCACGATCGTGGTCGTTCCATGTGCACAGGTGATGCCCTGAAGGCGCACAATTCTCGAACGGCGCGCTGATCCTGCGCGCTGGCACGGATTTCGCTCCGTGCCGTAACGAACGTCACAACGAGAATTGGATGTCGGCGACCCCATACGATGAGATGCATGCCGGCGACGGCCAGGTGCGCGAGCACTACAAAACCTTCGCCTCCTAGCTGGCGCGCACCCCGAAGGAACGCGTAGCGCACAAGCGCGCCGAAGCCGACACGTTGTTTCATCGCGTCGGCATCACGTTCACGGTTTATGGCGAAGAGGCCGGCACCGAGCGGCTGATTCCGTTCGACATCGTTCCGCGCATCATCCCGGCGAGCGAGTGGAAGCTGCTCGCTGCGGGTTTGAAGCAGCGAGTGCGCGCACTCAACCTGTTCATCAACGACATCTATCACTCGCAGGAGATCCTGCAGGCCGGCCGCATTTCGCCCGAGCAGGTGTTGTGCAACGGCCAGTACCGGCCGGAGATGCAAGGCATCGATGTGCCGGGCTCGATCTATGCGCACATCGCAGGCATCGACGTGGTGCGCGCTGGCGCCGGCGAGTTCTACGTGCTCGAAGACAATCTGCGCGTGCCCTCGGGCGTGTCTTATATGTTGGAAGACCGGCGCATGATGATGCGCCTGTTCCCAGAGCTGTTCGCGCTGCATTCGGTCGCGCCAGTCGAGCATTACCCGGACTTGCTGCTAGAGAACCTGCGCAGCGTCGCGCCGTCGGGTGTGAACGATCCGACCGTCGTGCTGCTCACGCCCGGCGCCTACAACAGCGCTTATTTCGAGCATGCGTTCCTCGCGCAGCAGATGGGCATCGAGCTGGTCGAAGGTCAGGACCTGTTCGTCGACGACGAATTCCTCTACATGCGCACCACGCGCGGCCCGCAGCGGGTCGATGTGATCTATCGTCGCATCGACGATGACTTCCTCGATCCGCTGGTGTTCCGTCCCGACTCGATGCTGGGCATTCCAGGTCTGCTCGCGGCGTATCGCGCCGGGCGCGTGACCATCGCGAATGCCATCGGCACCGGCGTCGCCGACGACAAGTCCATTTATCCATACGTGCCGGACATGATTCGTTTCTATCTGGGCGAGGAGCCGTTGCTCTCCAACGTGCCGACGTATGTGCTGCGACGGAAGGACGATCTCGAATACACGCTCGCGCATCTGTCGGAACTGGTCGTCAAGGAAGTTCATGGCGCGGGTGGTTACGGAATGTTGATTGGCCCCGCGGCGAGCAAGGACGAGTTGGCTGCATTTCGCCAGCGCATTCTGCGCACGCCGGAGAAATACATCGCGCAACCGACGTTGGCGCTTTCTGCATGTCCCACGTTTGTCGACGCAGGCATCGCGCCACGTCACATCGACTTGCGACCCTTCGTGTTGTCGGGACGAGAAGTCACATTGGTGCCGGGCGGCCTCACGCGCGTCGCGCTCCGCGAAGGATCGCTGGTGGTGAATTCGTCGCAGGGCGGCGGCACCAAAGACACGTGGGTGCTCGACCAATGAGGGCGCCAGCATGCTGAGCCGTACCGCCGATCATCTGTATTGGATGGCCCGCTACAACGAGCGCGCCGAAAACCTCGCGCGCATGCTCGATGTGAATTCGCGCATGTCGTTGCTGCCGCAGGGCTCGGAAGTCGTCGAACAGGGCTGGATCGCGACCTTGACCATCATCGGTCTGATGGACGCGTTCCGGCAGCGCTATGAAAAAGTGACGCCATCGAATGTCATCGCGTTCATGGCGTTCGATCGCGACAACCCGCTGAGCATTTACAGCTGCCTGCGCGCCGCTCGCGAAAACGCTCGTGCCGTGCGCGGCACGTTGACCTCGGAAATCTGGGAGACGTTGAACGCGACGTGGCTGGAAATGCGCGTCGCGAGTCTGCGTTCTTCGACCGAGGCCGAAGTCGGCAACTTCTTCGAATGGGTGAAGTATCGATCGCACGTCGCTCGCGGCGTCATTCAAGGAACCATGCTTCGAGACGAGGCGTGGCACTTCACCTGGCTCGGCACATATCTGGAGCGTGCCGACAGCACCGCGCGCATTCTCGATGTGAAATATCACTTGCTGCTGCCTAGAGGCGAGCAAGCCGGCGGCGCAGCTGACTATTATCAGTGGAGCGCGCTATTACACTCGGTGTCCGCGTTCGAGATCTATCGTCGCGTGTATCGCGATCTCATCACGCCCCGGCGTGTGGCCGAGTTGCTGGTGCTCCGAGACGACATGCCGCGCTCGCTGCATCGATGCATGACTCAGTCGTATACGCACCTCACCGCGGTGAAGAATTCGCAGTCGGCGGAAACCGAGAGGCGCGCCGGCGAGTTACAGGCATCGCTGCATTTCGGCCGCATCGAGAGCGTGTTCGAAATCGGCCTGCACGAATATCTGGTGCGCTTCCTCGGTCAGGTGCGCGATCTGGGCGATCGAGTCGCGCGTGACTTCCTGGTCTCAGCAACGGATTGAAGCATGCAACTGCACATCCGACATGAAACGTTCTATCGCTACGGCGAGCCGGTCAAACGCAGCGTACAGAACCTGCGCCTGACGCCTCGTCGCGATCCTTTGCAACGTGCGCTGAGCTGGAACCTGTCGGCGCCGGGCCGCTGTCGTTCGCAGGTGGACGCGTACGGCAACATCGTTCATCTGCTCACGCTGGACGAGCCGCATCGGGAGATTCGCATCGTCGTCACCGGCGTGGTCGAGACCAGCGATGTGGAAGCGGTGTCGCTGCCCGATGAAGGCAAGATCTCGCCGCTGGCATTCCTGGCGGAGACGCCGTTGACGCGGTCCGATGAGGCCATCGCCAGTTTCGCGCGGCCTCGGCTGGAAGGCGGCGGTGAGCTGCGTCCGAAGCTCCTGTCGCTGGCCGAAGCGGTGTGTGAAGAGGTCCGCTACGAAAAAGGCGTGACCGACGTACACGAGCCCGCGGCGCGCGCGTTCGCTCGTGGCGCTGGCGTTTGCCAGGATCACTCGCACGTCTACATCGCCTGCTGTCGCAGCGCTGGCATTCCGGCGCGCTACGTCAGCGGTTACTTTTACACGGGCAAGGACGGCGAGATCGCCAGCCACGCGTGGGTCGATGTCTGGACCGGTCGCGACCAGGGCTGGCTGTCCATCGACGTCACCCATCGCGGGCCCGCCAACGGCCGACACTGCCGCCTGGCCGTGGGTCGCGACTATCTCGACGCCTGCCCTGTCCGCGGCGTGCGACGAGGCGGCGGCGCCGAGGAAATGCAGGTGGCCGTGAGCGTGGGGGCCTCTCAGCAATGAACGAAGTGACTACTGACTAATGACTACTGACTAGTCAGAAGCCGAACTCCTCTGGTCCAGCCACGGGGGCATCGGCTATCGTTGCGGCCGTCTTACTATTCATCAGTCGTTAGTCACCAGTCACTTCTATGACTTACTGCGTGGGCATGCTGCTCGATGCCGGGTTGGTGTTTCTGTCCGATTCGCGCACCAACGCGGGCGTCGACCAGATCAGCACCTTTCGCAAGGTGACCGTGTTCGAGCGGCCGGACGAGCGCGTCATGGTGCTGCTCACGGCCGGCAATCTCGCCATCTCCCAGTCGGTCGTGAACGTGTTGAACGAACATTCCCAGAACGCCGGCATGGGCGGCATCTGGGGCGCCAAGAACATGTTCGAGGCGGCGCTGGAGGTGGGCGAGGCGCTGCGCGAGATCCATCGGCGCGACGCCGACGCGTTCAAGGAACATCACATCGAGTTCAACGCGTCGCTGATTTTCGGCGGCCAGATCGGCAGCGACCCGCCGCGGCTGTTCTGTATCTACGCCGCTGGCAATTTCATCGAGGCGACCGCCGACACGCCGTATTTCCAGATCGGCGAGTCCAAGTACGGCAAGCCCATCCTGGATCGCGTGATCTCTCGCAGCACCAGCCTCGCGCAGGGCGCGAAGTGCGCACTGATTTCCATGGACTCGACCATCCGCTCCAACCTGTCGGTGGGCGTGCCGCTGGATCTGCTGTCGATCAAGCGCGACGATCTGCGAGTGCACAGTCATGTGAACATCGACGAGAACCACGCGTACTTCAGGATGATCCGCACACGCTGGAGCGAGAGCCTGCGCCACGCGTTTCACGAGATGCCCGACCCGGAATGGATGCGTAAGAGCTGACCGATGCAGACATGGATGAGTCGTCATGCGGCCAGCGAAAGGATGCCGCGGCATCGGCATACCGAAGGCTATGCGGCCTTGGTGCTCGCCGGTGGTTATATCGAAGCCGGTGATCGCGGTCGCATTCGCGTGCAGCCTGGGCAGGTGGTAATTCACGGCGCGTATGAAGCGCATCAGGATCACTTCGCGCGGGCTGGCGCGGTCGTGTTGAATATTCCGTTGCTGGAAAAATTAGAAGCGATCACGGGCATCGTGTCCGATGCCGACGCCATCGCTCGCCTGGCTGAACGAGACATCCTGGGCGCCGCCGCGCTGTTGAAAGAAACGATTCGTGCCGTTGAATCGCGGCTGACGGATTGGCCCGATCAACTGGCCGCCGCGCTCGCGGCCAAGTCCGACTTCAGCATCGAGACATGGGCGGACGACATGGGGCTCACGCCGCAGTCGATCAGTCGCGGATTTCGTCAAGCTTATGGTGTGAGTCCCAAGCGCTATCGATTTGAGCAACGCACGCTACGCGCGTTGCGCAGGTTGCCGACGTGGCCCGGAACATTGGCAGATCTCGCTGCCGATGTTGGTTTTGCCGATCAAGCGCATCTCACACGCGCGGTGGTTGCGTTGACTGGCAGCGCGCCGAAGCAGCTCAAGGTTAAGTCCGTTCAAGAGTCGAGGCGTGCATGTGATTAGAGTCGTTACATGCAACGACGAACCTTTCTCGCCACGGCGCTCGCGACCCTCGCGCTCTCATCTTCATTGAGCGGCATTGCCGCCGCTCGATCCACACCTAACAAAACTCGCTGGCAGGTGCGAGCGTCGGAGGGATTCGACGCGCTCGCATTCCTTGGCCCGTTAGCTGGCAACGAGCTGTACACCAGATATTACGGAGCGGAGGCGACGGCTTTCGCGTCACGCCTGCCGGAGGCGGCGCGAAACGACATCGTCAAGCTGAGCGCCGAGGCGACCAGCGATGGCTACGGACTGCTCGGGCCGAATCTTTCCGTGTTGCTATCCACCGATGGCAATGACGCGACCGTCGACTCGGTGATCGCTGCGATCAAAGCGCGCGACCAGCGCATCCTGCCGAAGTATATGAAGAGTCCGTATTGGGACGAGAAAGACTGGGGATGGTTCGATCGCATGGCGCCGCGTCTGGAAGTCATATTCAGCGCCATGCGCGATGCCGGTTTCGCTGCGTTTCGCGCCGAACATACCGGCGATCTCAGCGTTCGGGTCGCCGACGTGCAGCGCTCGCTCAATAGCTTCGATGTCATCACCTGGCAGGAGAAGCTCACCGGTCGCACATTCGAGCCGACCATCGAAATCGTGCTGCTGCAATTCTCCAAGCCTCACGGCATCAAGGTGCAGGGCCAGACATTCCTGCAGGCGACCGACTATGACGTCGCGTTGACGGTGCGGATCGCGGCTCACGAAATGTTACATCCGCCGGTGCCGATGCAAGGCGAGGCGGCGCTCGCGGCGCTCAAGGTCTTGGAGCGAGATGCGCTGATGATGAAGATCGTACGCGAGCACGATCCGCGTTGGGGCTACACGACGCTCGAAGGTGTGCTGAACGAGGATCTCACCGAAGCGTTGGATCAGCTCATCAGCGAGGCGCTCGGCGTCGGTCGCAATCCTGCGGATCGCTGGCGTGAGGCGGACGACGGCATGCATGTGCTCGCTGCCGGCCTCTACGGTCTGCTACGTCAGGATCGCTGGGTCGACACCGGCGGTTCGATCGAAGCCTGGCTGGCGGAGGCCACGCGCAAAGGGCGGCTCGCACCGAAAGTGTTACATCCAGTCGCCTCGCGCGTACTGGAGCGACCTGTCGACAAGCTCTGGCCGTTGCAAGCAACGACGAAGTAGTTAGTGCGACGTCACAGCGGCGACTGGTTCACCCACCATAGGCGCTGCGACTTCGGTAGCAGCGGTCGCGGTCGGGATTGACTCGCCACTCTCACTGGTAGTCGCAGGCGCCTCACCATGGCCCGGCTGCACGCTCAGCAGTGAGCCGTTCTCGTGCATGATGGCTTCTTCGGTGCGGCGATTCATCACGATGATGCTGATGCGGCGATTCACCGGGCTGTCGGGCACGGCGCTATCGAGCAGCACGCTGGACGCAAGGCCGACCACGCGGCCGACTTTATCTTGTGGCAAACCGCCAGTGACCAACGCGCGGCGTGCAGCGTTGGCACGATCGGCTGACAACTCCCAGTTGCTGTAACCGTTGGCCAGATACGGCTTGATGTCCGTGTGACCGCTGACGCTGATCTTGTTCGGCACCGTCTTGATGATGTTGGCCAGCTCGGCCAGGATCTTGGAGCTGAAGTCTTCCAGGCGCGAGCTGCCCAGAGGAAACATCGAGCGGCGATCGTGGTCGACGATCTGGATGCGCACGCCTTCTGGCGTGATGTCCAGCAGGATCTGGTCCTTGAACTTGGCCAGCGCTTCGCGCGCGTCGATGGCTTCCTTCAGGTTCTGCATCAGCGAATTCAAACGTTCGCGGTCGATCTCTTCCGCGCGCTTCTCGGCTTCTTCCTCGTCGGAGGCGCCTTCCTGTTTCGGCGGGCCGTCCTTCTCGTCAGCCTGGGTATGCAACTCCATGCCGCCGCCGAGCTCGATCATGCTGGTGCTCGCGCCACCCGGACCTTGTACGGCGGTGGGGCTGGGCACAGTGCTGGTGCCGGGCACGGCAGAGGGATTGTTGAAATATTCCGAGATCGCGCCTTTCTGTTCCTGAGTGGTGGAGCCCATCAGCCACATCAACAGGAAGAACGCCATCATCGCGGTGGCGAAGTCGGCGAACGCCACTTTCCAGGAGCCGCCATGATGAGCATGGCCGCCCTTCTTGATCTTCTTGATGATGATCGGAGCGGGTAATTCGCCGTCCGCTGTCTTTGCCTTGGCCATGAGCGTGCTCGCGCCTTACTTCTTGCCGCGCAGCTGGGATTCGAGATCCTTGAAGCTCGGGCGGTAGTCGGCGGGCGTCGACTTGCGGCCGAACTCGATCGCGACCTGCGGCGGATGGCCCTGCAGGAAACCCATGATGCAGGTCTTGATGGTCATGTAGAAATTGGTTTCGTCGCGCGCGTTGCGCTCCATGGCCGTGCTCATCGGGCCGAGCAGACCGTATGCGAGCAGAATGCCCAGGAACGTACCGACCAGCGCCGCGGCGACTTTCAAACCGATTTCTTCCGGCGGACCACCGAGCGCGCCCATGGTGTTCACGATGCCGAGCACCGCGGCCACGATGCCGAAGCCGGGCAGCGAGTCGGACACTTTGTTCAGCGCCTGCGCCGGCTCTTCGCCCGCGTGGTGATGCGTTTCGATTTCCAGGTCCATCAGCGCTTCGAGCTGGTGCTGGTCCATGTCGCCGCTGATGATGAGGCGCAGGTAGTCCTGAATGAATTCCACTGCGTGATGATCGGCGAGGATCAGCGGACGCTTCTTGAACAGCTCGCTCTTGGAAGGATCTTCGATGACGCGCTCGAGGCCCATCATGCCTTCCTTGCGCGCGATCGACAGCAGCTCGTACATGACCGAGAACAACGCGAGATAATGTTCCTTCTTGTAGTGCGCGCCCTTGAGCAGGCCGCCGATGCCGCCGGCCACCCGCTTGGTGACGCTGAACGGATTGGCGATGATGAGCGCGCCGATCGCGGCGCCACCGATAATCACGAGTTCGGACGGCTGCCACAGCGCGCCCAACTTGCCGCCGTGAACGGCGAAACCGCCGAGCACGCAGCCGAACACCACCACGATGCCAAGAATGAGATTCATCGTTATTCCGTGACCAAAGGAGCGCAACGCGGTTGAACGGCCGCACAGGTCTTAGATTCGGCATAATCCGGAGCGCCTTGAGGCGAGGGGGCTGAGACCGAGCCGGTGAATCCACGTAGGCGTTTGCCTGAATTGTTGATCGATCATCGGAATACAGGGACTTATATGCGATTGACTGCTTTTGTCCGACGGCCTTCGAAGCAATTCCCGCGGTTGCAGCATCGAGCATGGCTCGCGATCAGCACGTGCCTGATGGTGACGCTCGCGTGGGCGCAGGCGCTGACCGTCATCGATTTGAAACATCGGCGCGCCGAGGAAATCATTCCGGTGTTGCAGCCGCTGCTGGAGCAGGGTGGCGCGCTCACCGGCCAGGATTACAAGCTGTTCGTTCGCGCCAGCGCTGGCAACGTCGCGCAGCTGCGCTCGGCGGTCGAGCAGCTGGATAAACAGCAGCGGCAGATGCTCGTCTCGGTGCGCCGAGGCTCTGCTCAGGACATTCAGCGCGATCGAGCTTCTGTGTCCGGCACGGTGCGCACGGACGATGGCGGCATTTCGGTGAACGAGCGTCCGCGCTCGCAATCGGGTGCGACGGTGCGTGCTGGCGAGAGCACGTTACGCACGCAAGGGCAGAGCGTTTCGAGTGTGCTGGTGCTCGATGGCAACGCGGCGTTCATCGCCACGGGAACATCGGTGCCGATCGTCACTGCGGTGGCTGTTGGTGGTGGCCGCCGTCCCTTCGTCGCGGGCACCGTTGAACAGCGCAATTTACAGCGCGGCTTCACGGTGACGCCGCGCATTCGTGGCAACGATGTGATTCTCGAAATCTCACAACAGGACGAGCGCGTCACCGGTGGGAATGTTCAAACCCAGTCGCTCAATACTCAGGCGGTCGGGCGGCTCGGCTCGTGGATCCAGCTCGGTGGCGTGAGCGAGTCGTCGAGCAGCAGCAGTAGCGGGATCTTGAATCGCAGCTACTCCACCAGTGGGAACGAGTTATCAATCTGGGTGAAAGTCGACGCTCAGTAGCCGCCGGGATGTGAACGGCGCACTGCAAACCCCTTAGGGTCGCGCATTAACCTGCGTGGCATGTTTGCTCACGCGAAACTATGGGTGGCGCTGACCGCGATGGTCGTGGGCGTCCTGTTCCTGGTGAACAGCGGCGCGATCGAGCGCGCGCCGGGCGTGCTCGTGGCCCACGAGCCGCTGCAGAAGCTGGTCCAGCGTCCTGCGTTTCAGTTCGGCAATTATCAGCTCACGCCGCTGGCCGAATTCGACGTCGAGGCGCGCGTGCTGTCGGTGGAGAAATATCGCACCGACGGCGGCTCGCGTCTGTCGCCGATCGATTTCGCGCTCGGCTGGGGCCCGATGTCCGACAGCGCCGTGCTCGATCACTTTCGTATCAAACAAGGCGGGCGCTTTTTCAGCATCTACCCGGATGAGCAGGCCATCGATTTGAACACCGCGCTACGCAGCGCTTCGAACATGCACCTCATCCCCGCCAGCGGCACGCTCGAAGATCAACTCAAACGCGTCCGCCCCGGCAACATCGTCCGCCTGCGCGGCAAACTCGTCAGTGCCCTCGGCCCCAACAACTTCACCTGGACCAGCTCCCTCACCCGTGCCGACTCAGGCAACGGCGCCTGCGAATTGTTTTATGTGGAGTCGATGGAGCGGCGCTGATCGCTCAGCGGCAGCACACATCGCACGATCAACCCCGGCCCATTGTCGAGCAGCTCGATGGTGGCGCGGTGTAAGCGCATGACGGCGGCGACGAGGCTGAGGCCGAGGCCACTGCCGACTTGTTCGCGGTCGCGTTCGAGGCGCACGAAGGGTTGCAGGATGCGTTGACGGTCGGCGGAGGGGATGCCGGGGCCGTTGTCGGCGACGGTGAGGGTGACGGAGTCGGCGCTGGCGTGAACGGAGGCTTCGACCTTGCCGCCTTCGGGCACGTACTTGATCGCGTTCTCCAGCAGATTGACCACTGACTGTGCGAGCAATTGTCGATTGCCATGCAGGTGAGCGGCGTCGGCGCCGCGGTAGTCGAGAGTGATATTGCGAGTGCCTGCTTCCGGTTGATACAGCTCGACCAGCTCACGAGCGAGCGCTGCGACGTCGACATCTTCGGTGGGCACTTCGCGGCCGCGACCATCGGTCTGCGCGATTTGCAGCAACGTTCCCAAAGTTCGTTGCACGCGTTCGAGCTCGGCGAGCGTCGCTTCCATCGTCTCGCGAGCGCTGTCGCTCAACCCGTCGTCGTGCTGTAAAGATTCTTCGATGCGCACGCGTGCGCGATACAGCGGCCCACGCAAATCGTGAGCAGCGCTGTCGAACGTGGTACGTAACATTTCTGTTTGCTGCTCGATGGTTTCGAGCATGCGATTGACCGCCGCGCCGAGCGCATCGAACTCGTCATGCGCTTTCTCGACCGGCAGTCGCCGTGACAAATCGCCGGCCATGATGGATTCGCACGTCGCCGCGATCACGCGCACGCGACGGCGAATGCGACGGCTGTAACTCACGCCAAACAAAGTCGCCAGCAGCACGCTGGAGCCGACGCCCCAGAACATCGCCGTCCGCAACCGAGACGCCAGGCGTCGTCGTTCGAGAATGTCCGTGCCGACCAGCAACCAGCGATTACCAGGCAAACGAATGATCTGCGCGCGCACTGGATGAGCGACCACGCCACCAGCCTCGCTGGCATCGATCTCGAACTCCACCCAATCGTTATATCTGCTCAGCGCCTGCGGCCAGCGCGCCAGATTGCCGGCGATGGGAAAGCCGTTATTTTCGGCGAGCAAATAAACAGCGCCGGAGCGGCCCCAGCTGTCGGCGCGACGATGCAACGTCGCCGCGAGTTGTAACAAACCGCCGCGCGCATAGTCATCGACGAGATTGTTGACCTCGGAATTGATGACCGCGTCGACTTCGCTGTCGAGCACGCGCGCGGTGAGGAAATAGACCGAAGTGAGCACCAGCGTGACGCCGGCGGCGAAAATGACGATGAACAGCGCCGCCAGCCGCGAGGTGGACAGGCGCATCGTAGCGGTTCGCGGTTGGCGGTTAGCGGTTGGGTGCAAACCGGCTCCTGGAGTAGGCATGCCTGGTGGAATCGGGCAGCGCTCAAGTATGACCGCATGTCCCCACTAATCGCCAACCGCCAACCGCTATCCGCTTTCCTTCAACACATACCCAGCACCGCGCACCGTATGAATCAACGGCCGTGCAAAGCCCTTGTCCACCGCGTTGCGCAGGCGGCTCATGTGCACGTCGGTGATGTTGGTCTGAGGGTCGAAATGCAGGTTCCACACGCCTTCCAGCAGCATGGTGCGCGTGACCACCT
>JBEVKA010000195.1:0-9242 GCA_040509855.1 Steroidobacter sp. | reverse complement strand
ACATGCACCAGCCCGCCCGCGACGGCATCCGTCGCCTGCGAGCGGCTCTTGAACAGCCGCGCGAACCACAGCCATTTGTCGATGCGCAGGCCCGTTTTTTCGTCGGGGGAAGTCTCCTGAGTCATGTGCGCAGTGTAACCCGACGAAGAGGCCGATTCCCTTCCGGTGAGACCTGCGAGTATTCTCGGCCCCCGTGTCAGCACTTCGAGGTCGTGACGAGTGACGGTGAGCTCATGAGCCCAGCGGTGGACGCGACCGCGGGCGACAATGTCGACCTCTTGATCGTTGGCGGTGGAATCAACGGCGCCGGCATCGCGCGCGACGCAGCCGGCCGCGATCTCAAGGTCGCCCTGGTGGAGCAATCGGACCTCGCCTCCGCCACCTCTTCCGCCAGCACCAAGTTGATTCACGGCGGCCTGCGCTACCTGGAGTTCTTCGAGTTCCGACTGGTGCGCGAAGCGCTGATCGAACGCGAGCGGCTGCTGAAAATAGCGCCGCACATCATTCGCCCGATGCGCTTCATCCTGCCGCACGTACCCGAGCTGCGGCCACGCTGGGAAATGCGGCTCGGATTGTTTCTCTACGATCACATCGGCGGCCGCAAGATCCTGCCCGCTTCGCGCAGCGTGCGCGTCGCGAACGGTGCCTACGGTCCGCTGCGCGCCGGGCTCGATCACGCGTTCGCCTACTCGGATTGCTGGGTCGATGACAGCCGCCTGGTGGTGCTGAATGCCATCGATGCGGCCCAGCGAGGCGCGTCGATTCGCACTCGCACGCGCTTCATCTCGGCACGCAGCGACGGCAAACACTGGATCGCGGACTGCCAGGATCTCAAAAGCCAGCAAACATTCCAGATCCGCGCGCGCGCGCTCGTGAATGCAGCCGGCCCATGGGTTCAGCAGGTTTTGCATGGCATCCCGCAAGCGAAAGTGTCAGCCCATGTGCGCTTGATTAAGGGCAGTCACATCGTCGTGCCGCGCCTGTACAACGGCGAGCACGCCTTCATGCTGCAAAACTCGGACGGCCGCATCGTGTTCACCATTCCTTATCAGGATGAGTTCACGCTGGTCGGTACGACGGACGTGCCGTTCGAAGGCGACGCCACGCAGGTACGCATCTCGCACGATGAAGTCCTGTATCTGTGCAGCACGCTGAACAAATATTTCACCAAGAGCATCGTGCCGGCGGATGTGAAGTGGAGTTATGCCGGCGTGCGGCCGCTGTCGGATGACGAAGCCGAGAATGCTTCGAAAGTCACGCGAGACTATCGTCTGGAGCTGACCGAAACCACGGACGATGCACCGGTACTGCTCTCGGTGTTCGGCGGCAAGATCACGACGTATCGACGCCTCGCCGAAGCCGCGCTCGACAAGCTGCGGCCGCATCTGGATTGCAGCGATCGCGAGTGGACCGACAAGTCTCCGCTGCCCGGTGGCGACTTGCCGCGAGCCGACTTTCCCGCATTCCTGGCCGGCGTGCAAAAGCGCTGGGGTTTCCTGCCGCCCGCGATGGCGCATCGCCTGGCGCGAGCTTATGGCACACGCATCGAGAAAATTCTCGGCAAAGCCAGGGCGATGCTGGATCTCGGCGAACATTACGGCGCCGGCCTCACCCGCGCCGAAATCGATTATTTGATCGCGAGCGAGTGGGCGCGGAGTGCCGACGATGTTTTATGGCGGCGGACCAAGATGGGCCTGCATCTCACCGAGTCCGAGCGCGCCACTGTCTCACGCTTATTCGACACGATATGAATATAGACCGCCGCACGCTGCTACACGCAGGCGTGGCCACAGCTATTGCGAGTCTCAGCGGCAATATCGCCTCGGCCGCCAGCACGCCGGACGATGATCTCGCGCAGCTCTTGCAACGACTCGCGGAAGATTATTTTCGCAGTAGCCCCATGGAGGCGACGCAGTTCCAGTGGGATGTGGGCGCGAATGCGGGCCTGCGTTCGCGACTCGACGATGTGTCGCTGCAAGCGAGCGCAACCAATCGCAAAGCTGCCGCTGCGGCGGTCGATCAGCTCAGCCGCATCGACCGCAGCAAGCTTGGCGCGGCCTCCAGGCTCGACTACGACACGGCGATGTTTGTTTACGCCACGCTCAAAGATCTGCTCGCGCGTTACGGGGTGATCGACATCGATCTGCGCCCCAGCCCCTACCCCGTGACCCAGATGATGGGTGCCTACTACTGGCTGCCGGATTTCCTGGGCACGCGCCATCCGTTGCAATCGTCGTCGGACGTCGATGCTTACTTGGCGCGCTTGCATGCACTCGGCATCGTTCTGGATCAAGAGACGGAACGCATCCGTCACGACGCCGGGCTCGGCGTGATCCCACCGAACTTCGTGCTCGTGAGAACGATCACGCAGATCCAGGCACTGCGCGCCACGCCGACGGCGCAACAAGCGATGATCGCGCCCGCTGTCGAGCGCGCCAAGGCTGCGGGTTTGGGTGATCTCACCAGCCGAGCCGACGCGGCCTTCCGAACCGCGATTGCGCCAGCGCTCGATCGGCAGGTTCAAGCGTTGCAGTCATTGCAATCGAAGGCGAAAGAGTCTGCTGGCGTCTGGGCATTGCCTGATGGCGCGGCCTACTACGCCGCCGCGTTGAAATCGAATACGACCACGTCGATCGCCGCGAATGAGTTGCATCAGAAAGGTCTGCAACTCGTTGCTGACATCACCGCGCAACTCGACAGTGGCCTGCAGCTGCAGGGCCTGAAGAACGGCACCGTCGGTGAGCGCATCAAGGCGTTCAATGTCGACAAACGTTACCTGGCGCCCGACGACGACAACGGACGCGAGCAACTGCTCGCCGCTGCCCGATCCATGATCGACACCGCTCGCGCGCTGCTACCGAAAGGCTTCAAAACCATTCCGCCGGATCCGGTGGTGGTGAAACGCATTCCGGTCGCGATCGAGAGCGGCTCGCCCGGTGCGTTCTATAACGACGGCGTCGGCGGTCAGCCCGGCACGTTCTCGCTCAATCTGAAAACGCCGAGCGAGCTGCCGCTATGGCGACTGCCCACGCTGACACATCACGAAGCGATTCCGGGCCATCACTTTCAGTTCAGCGTGCTGAAGAGCGTGGGCCAGCTGTCGCTGTTTCGGCGGCTGGTGAGATTCTCCGCGTACACCGAAGGCTGGGCGCTCTATGCCGAGCGCGTCGCGGATGAGATCGGTGTCTATGAAAACAATCCGGCCGGGAAGATCGGGCTGCTGCAGTCGGAACTTTTTCGAGCGGCACGCATCGTCGTCGATACCGGCATTCATCACCATCGCTGGACACGGGAACAGGCGACGCAATGGATGATCGACAACGCCGGCGAAACACCGGCCGCCGCGCAACGTGAGATCGATCGTTACTGCGTGTATCCGGGACAAGCGTGCGCCTTCATGGTTGGCGCGACGGAAATCAGAGCCGCGCGGGAACGCGCACGCCAGCGACTCGGCAACCGTTTCGACGTGCGCGCCTTCCACGATCTCGTGCTGCGTTCCGGCCCGGTGCCGATCGACGTGCTGCACGCGGCCGTGGGTCAGTGGAGCCCGGCTTAAAATCGATACTGCAGTTCCATCCCGTACGTTCGCGGAAATGTGAGCGATACGGAACGTCGCACGCCGATCGGCGTCGGCGTGCCACCGCTAGAGCTGCCGTAGCCCACTTCATCGAACGCATTCTTGACCGAGCCGATCAGGGTGTAGCGATTGCTCGCGTCGTTCCACAACAAACGAAAATCGGCGACCTCGAACGACGGCGCGGTGTAGATCGGGTTGGACCAGATGGTCGACTGTTGATCGCCGATGTCCGTGTACAACCCACCCGCCGTGAGTGAGCCGGCGGTGAAGCCCCACGTATAGCTCGCCCCCACGGTCCACTTGTGTTCCGGCGACAGCGGCAGGCGATTGCCCACCAGCGTTTGTGAAATGCTGCCATTGGGGAACACCCCGCGCGGCTGCGCACCCGACGCCATCGCAGCGGGATCCGCACTATCCACGAAACAACAGCCTTCGGTGATCTCCGAATCGAGATAAGCGTAGCTGAGCATCAGCTGCAATCGATCCAGCGGCGACCACGTCGTTTCGATCTCCACGCCTTGCACGCGAGCTTGCAAGTTGAGGAAACGACCCGCCGTGATGGTTCCGAGCGACACTGTCAGCGGGGTTTGAAAACCATCGTAGTCGCTGTAGAACACCGCGGTGTTTACCTGCAATCGATTCCCGAACACGGTTTTGACGCCGACCTCGTAGGAGTCGACATACTCGGGATCGGCGTAAGGATTCTCGGTCAACCCGTTCGATCCCAACCAACCGCCGGACTTGTAGCCATGGCTGTAGCGCAAATAAAGGTTGGTGTCGTCGTTGGGCTGCCACTGCAGACCGGTCGTGCCCGTCACCGCGTCCCAATCACCTTCGAGATTGCGACGCAGCCCACCGCCGGGATTGGGCAACAGATCGGACGCACAAGGCGACGCGCCACACACCTGTGACTGAGTCACATCCAACGCGAGCGCCTGTGTTTGTACGAGCACCGCTTGCGCGACCAGCGGCCCCAACGTCGGCACTTGCGTCTGAATGAACTCGAGCGGCGTCCCGGCTGGAAACAAACCAATGATGGCGTTCTCCAGCGTGCTCGGCGTGTCGGCCGCACCGATGGCGGTCGCCGGAATGCGCGCTACGTAGCGAGCGATATCGATGCCGGTCTTCTTGTCCTGCGTATAACGCAGCCCGAACGTGAAGGTCCATTCATCCGCGAACGACCAATCAATCTGACCGAATCCCGCATACGAGTCGGTTTCCAGATGTCCGTCCACTGCCAGGAACGCGCCGCTGGGATTCGGCGGAGCGCCGATGGGGTTCAGCAACGCCGAATCGCCGACGACGCGAATGCCCTGCGGCTGGTCCCATTTCTGACTGTATTGAAACAAACCGACGATCCACTGCAGATCGCCGTCGCCGTTGGAAGAAAGGTTGAGCTCGTTCGACTGCCACTGCTGATACTCGCGGTAGTACGTGCGCGCATCGGGTGAAACACCGAACGCCGTGAACGATGGGCGAACGATGTCCTGACTCGGCAACGGCCCCGTGGCTCCATCCAGATCCACCGACAACGTGCCGCCTGCATCGACAGGAATCACGAGTGCACTGGTGCGCGGAGTGTTGTCACTGTCCGAGGATGTGAAATACGCATACTGCTGATATCCCGACAGCAGCTTCAACGTCGCCCCTTCGAACTCCGCGGTGACGTCCAGATGAACGCGATGCTGATGTTCGAGCGTGCCGACCGCGCTGTAGTTGGTGTCGATGGTGTACGGATCGCTCACACCGGGATTCGCGCCCGGATAGCCAAACACGGTGTTGTAGTACAGACCGGACGTGCCCGTGCCAGTCACCGAAATATTGTTGAACGGCGAGACATTCGTCTCCAGCGTGTTGCCGACACCGTAGCTGTCCAGCCACTGGAATTTTGAATAGCGCAGGCGCGCGACGACATTCTCGCCAAAGTCCGCTTCCAGCTGAGCCTCGATCATCCAGCGATCGCTGTTCGCCGTGTCGCCCGCCGCCCCGACGTTGTTGATGAAGCCTTGATCGCGACGTTCCTTGGAGCCGCCGACCAGGAATCGCAGCGAGTCCGTGATCGGGCCGCGAAATAATGCGTCCGTGCGCCAGCTGTCGTAGTTGCCCACTTTGCCGCGAATCTCGCCGTCGAACTCTTTGGTCGGCCGCTTCGCGATCACATTGAGCGTGCCGCCGATGGAATTGCGTCCATACAACGTACCTTGCGGGCCGCGCAGAATCTCGGTGCGATCGATGAACAACGAGGGCGTCGACGTGTCGGCCATCGAGGTCGAGAAGATGCCATCCGAGTACAAGGCCACTGAAGGATCGGTGCCGATGTTGTTGGTGAGACGGCCGAAGCCGCGGATGGAAAGTCGATCGTTGTTCGTATAACTCAAGCTCGGCGTGATGCGCGCTACATCCTCGATCGTGTTGACGCCGAGCAGGTCACGACGCGCGCTGGTGTAAGCCGATACCGCGACCGGCACGTCTTGCAGCGAAGCCGCGCGCTTCTCGGCTGTAACCACGATTTCTTCGAGAATGTTTCCTCTAGGTTGAATGTTGGGTTGAGTGCTGGATTGACTGCTTTGCTGATTCACATCCTGTGCAAGCACGATCCCGCCCACGCACAGGAGGCTGCCCATGACACCGGACAGCATCCCTTGCTGATACGTATTCATGAGTTCCCCCGAAGCGACCGGTGGCCGCCCGACAATTCGTTATAAATGGAATCGACAATCGCTCTGCGGTCATCTCGATGGTAGGAGCCAGCTTTGTCACAAGCAACAGCGCATCACGAGCCTGCTCCACGGAATACATACAACTGTGTTTTGTTTGTTTATTCACCTCGCTCACTCGCCGAAACGGCACTGCGCTCGCTTCGCGCGTAGCACATGGAGACGAAGCCAAGTCACGCAAAAGTCCAGCAACCGTGGCGCCTTCATGCGTTCCCTCTCGACCGCGTGCGCGGTCCGACATTCGTTATTCGACTTCGATGCGGTCCTGACCCTGACCCGGTCAATACCGAGAATAAAAATTCAGCGACGGTAGCGCAATACGATCCGTAAATTCCCTGCACAACCTGCAATACAGAACAGTACCCCATATTCTACAAAGCTGTACTCCCACGGCTGGAACCCAGCTGAGCTGCCATCCGTCATCCGCACAGTGGCACAATTCGCGCCTTTCTTTTGGGCCGACCAAGCGGGCTGGAGTGGTTGTGAAGCAAGACTTTCTACGACGGCTGAATGAGCAGACCGAGCAACTGCGCGGCGAAGGACTATTCAAGCCGGAGCGCGTGCTGAGTTCGCCGCAGAGTTCGTCGGTGCGCGTGGTTGGCGGCAACGAAGTGCTGAACCTGTGCGCCAACAATTACCTGGGCCTCGCCAATCACGCGTCAGTGCGCGAAGCCGCGCGCCTTGCGCTGGATCGTTATGGCTACGGCATGGCGTCGGTGCGCTTCATCTGCGGCACGCATCAGATCCACAAGGACCTCGAAGAGCGCCTGAGTCGCTTTCTCGGCGCCGACGATACGATCCTGTACTCCTCGTGCTTCGACGCCAACGGCGGTCTGTTCGAGACGCTGCTCGATGAGCAGGATGCGGTCATCAGCGACGCCTTGAATCACGCCAGCATCATCGACGGCGTCCGCCTGTGCAAAGCGCAGCGCTTTCGCTATGCCAACAACGATCTGGATGAACTGGAAACGCGCCTCAAGGAAGCCTCCAAGGCGCGCGTACGACTGATCGCCACCGATGGCGTGTTCTCGATGGACGGCGTGATCGCCCGGCTCAAGGAGATCTGCGACCTCGCGGACAAATACGATGCGCTGGTGATGGTCGACGACTCACATGCAGTGGGCTTCGTCGGCAAGAACGGGCGCGGCACGCATGAATTCCGCGACGTGATCGAGCGCGTCGACATCATCACGGGCACGCTCGGCAAAGCGCTGGGCGGCGCTGCCGGCGGATACACGTCGGGCCGCAAGGAAATCATCGGTTGGCTGCGACAGCGCTCACGCCCGTACCTGTTCTCGAACAGCATCCCGCCGTTCATCGCGGCCGCCAGCCTGCGAGTGCTGGACCTGCTGGAAGCCGACGACAAACTGCGCTCGCGTTTGTGGGACAATGCCGCCCACTTCAGGAAACAAATGACGGCGGCGGGCTTCAACCTGGTACCGGGCGAGCACCCGATCATCCCGGTGATGCTCGGCGACGCCAAGGTCGCCGCCGAGTTCGCCCAGCGGCTGCTGAATCACGGCGTTTATGTGATCGGTTTTTCGTTTCCCGTCGTGCCCCATGGCAAAGCGCGTATTCGCACTCAAATGTCCGCTGCGCACACTCCCGAACAACTGGACCAGGCGGTGACCGCGTTCACCGCCGTGGGCAAAGAACTCGGCGTGATCTGACCGCGCATCCACACTCTTCAACTGCAACGAATCTGCACACCATCATGCATGCATTAGTCAAAGCCCGTGCTGCCATCGGCATCGACCTGCAAGACATTCCCAAGCCGGCGGTGGGCCCGAACGACGTCCTGATCCGCGTCAAGCGGACGGCGATCTGCGGCACCGACATGCACATCTACAACTGGGACAAGTGGGCGCAAAAAACCATCCCGGTGCCGATGGCGGTGGGTCATGAGTATTGCGGCGTGGTCGTCGAAGTGGGCAGCGAAGTGTCCGGCTTCTCGCCCGGCGATCGCGTCTCGGGCGAAGGTCACATCACGTGTGGCTACTGTCGTAACTGTCGCGCTGGTCGCAGGCACTTATGCCGGAACACTGTCGGCGTCGGCGTGAATCGTCCAGGGTCGTTTGCCGAATACGTGGTGATCCCCGCGTTCAACGCGTTCAAGCTGCCGACGGCGATCGACGATGAGATCGCTGCGATTCTCGATCCGCTCGGCAACGCCGTGCATACAGCGCTCGCGTTCGACGTGGTCGGCGAGGATGTGCTGATTACTGGCGCGGGGCCGATCGGCATCATGGCCGCAGCCATCGTGCGTTTCATCGGCGCACGCAATGTCGTAATCACCGATGTGAACGACTATCGCCTGGAACTGGCGAGAAAGATGGGCGCGACGCTGGCGCTCAATGTCGCTCGCGATTCACTCGACGATGCGATGAAACAGCTCGGCATGCAGGAAGGTTTCGATGTCGGCCTGGAGATGTCGGGCAACGCCGCCGCGATACGAGACATGCTCCGCACGCTCCATCACGGCGGCGGCATGGCGATGCTGGGAATTCCTTCGACGGAAGTATCCATCGACTGGAACGAGGTCGTGTTCAAGGGCCTCACGATCAAGGGCATCTATGGCCGGCAGATGTTCGAGACCTGGTACAAGATGGCCGCGCTGCTACAAAGCGGCTTGAACATCCGGCCGATCATCACGCATCGCTTCCCGTACACGGAGTATCAGCGCGCGTTCGAAACGATGGGCGCGGGGCAGTCGGGAAAGGTGGTGATGAATTGGGACGGGGCTTGATCGACAAGCCCCGTCGAAGAAACATGTTTTACGGTGCCGAGCACGCGCAGTAGTAATAAACCTGCTGCGGGTCGCTGAAGCGCGAGAGGCGAGTCAGCTCGGCTTCGATCGGCGCGAACCAGCGCCTGGCGTTAGCAAACAACTCGTGCTCGGGCACTAGAGCGCGAGTGACGCGAGCTGCGAGGGCTTGCGAGCGCACGGC
>JBEVKA010000194.1:0-9259 GCA_040509855.1 Steroidobacter sp. | reverse complement strand
AGGATGGTCCGGTATCCGTGACGCTGTCCGACGGGAAGGTCTGGGAGCCGCAGAATATTTCCGAGGAGTATTACGGTCCGGTGCCGTTGGTGCGAGCGCTGGCGCAGTCGATGAATCTCGCGACGGTGCGCCTAGGAATGGACGTTGGATTGTCGAAGGTGACGCGCGAGTTCGTCGCGCTCGGCCTGGAGAAACAACCGCCGGAGTTGCCTGCGGTATTGCTCGGCTCGGTCGATGTTTCACCACTCGAAGTGGCACAGCTGTACAACGCGTTTGCGAATGGCGGTTTCAGCACGCCGCTGCGCGCCGTACGCTCGATCGTCGATTCCGAAGGCGAGCCGCTGAAATCGTTCGCGTTGGAAGTCACACCGGTCGCGAGTCCGGACGCGATCTATCAAGTGAATCGCATGATGGTGGAAGTGATGGAACATGGCAGCGGCCGCGCTGCTAAAGCCACGCTACCCTCGGGTATGGTCGTCGCGGGCAAGACTGGCACTTCCTCGGACTATCGCGACAGTTGGTTCGCGGGCTTCTCCGGCAGTCATCTGGCCGTGGTCTGGATCGGTCATGATGACAACACGCCGACCGGTCTCACCGGCTCGTCCGGCTCGCTGCCGGTCTGGTCGCGGCTGATGTCCAACCTGGGAACAACTTCTTGGAGCGCGCCGTTGCCCGAGAGCTTGGAGGAAACCTGGGTGGAGTTCCCCACCGGACTGGGCGCGCGGCAGGATTGCGGCGAGGAGCCCATCGTCATCGCTGTGCCCAAGGGCACCACGATCCCGATGCAGCAGGCCTGCGGCACCAATGTATTCGGCGAGTTCGGCGAAAAGGTCGGGGAATGGTGGCGGGACATGACGCGGCAATGAACCGCCGGGCAACGCAATCTGGCTGAATCCCAATGCGATGAATCCGGGGGTTCGCTGAACGGCGAAGACTGAACGGCTCAGCCTTACACTCTTATGAAAATCATGCGGAAGATTGGCTCGTGACTATCCGGCAGCAGCAACTCTCATTGATCGCGTTGGCGATGCTCGCTCTTTCAGCGTGCACAGTTCCGCAGCCCTATCGCGCGCCCTCGCCTCCGGCGCCTGTGCCTCCCTCGCAGGAGGAACAAGCTCCTGTTGAAACCCAGCCTGTGCCGGAGCAGGAACAACCGGTGGAGCAGACTCAGCCTTTGCCGGCTCCTGTCATTCGTGAGCCGACTTTGAGCGCGGCGTCACGTGCGCTGGTGGGCCAGGCTCAGGCGCAAATGAATTCGAAGAATTTCGCGGTCGCGGCTTCGTCGATCGAACGTGCCTTGCGCATCGAGCCGGACAATCCGTTGCTGTGGATCGAGCTTGGGAAGGTTCGTCAGGCCGAAGGCAACTATGTTCAAGCTGAGAACATGGGGCGCAAAGCGGCTTCGATGTCCGTCAACGCTCCCCGCGCCAACTCAGCTGCCTGGACATTGATTGCCGAGTCGCTGCGCGCGCGAGGCAAGAACGTCGAGGCGAGAGAAGCTCAAGTTCGCGCGAGCGGAGTTCGATAACGCCTTACGCCGAATCGAGCGCGGACTGCTGAGTCGGCGCGAGTACAGGGCGTGGGGCGAGATGCGATATGAACTGGCGGGTCGCAATTTCCCACGTGTTTGCTAGCGCATATGCGCGGCTTTGTTGAGGATCGAGCTTCAGCGCAGCCAGCGTAGCGGCGCGCAAGTCCTCGCTAAGCGCACCTGTGACGCCCTGAGTCACGACATCGATCGGTCCGGTCACCGGATACGCCGCAACCGGCACGCCACACGCCATTGCTTCCAGCAGCACCAAACCAAACGTATCGGTGCGGCTCGGAAACACGAACACATCGGCGGCCGCGACATATGACGCCAGCTCTTCGCCGAACTTGAAGCCGACGAACTTCGCCGTCGGATAATTCGCTTCCAACTCCGGGCGCGCCGGGCCGTCACCAACAATGACCTTCGTCCCCGGCAGATCCAATTTCAAGAACGCTTCGATGTTCTTCTCGATCGCCACACGCCCCACATACATCGCAATGGGGCGCGGAAAATCGAGATAACTCTTGTCCCGCAGCTTGAACAAATTCACATCGACGCCGCGAGTCCATCGCACGATGTTTCGAAAGCCGCGAGACTCCAGCAGTCGCTGCATGGCTGGCGTCGCCACCATCGTGCGCGCCGCCGCCGAGTGAAAACGTCGCAAGTGCGCGTAACTCACAGCGAGCGGAATCGGCACTCGCGCGCGCACGTACTCGGGAAACTGCGTGTGATATGAAGTCGTGAACGGAAAGCGTCGACGCAGACACCATTTGCGCGCGGCGCCGCCCAACGTTCCTTCCGTCGCGATATGAATCGCGTCCGGCCCAAACTCTTCCAGCAGTTTGGACAAGCGACGATACGGCAGCCAGGAGAGCCGGATCTCCGGATAGGTCGGACACGGAAATGTCTTGAACTGAGTGGGCTCGATGATCGTAACTTCGTGGCCGAGCGCACGCAGACCTTCGGCGGTCGTGCTCAGTGTCTTGACGACGCCGTTGGTCTGCGGCCGCCACGCGTCCGTGACAATCGCAATCTTCACGCGGCTTTTCCGACCACGAGCGTGGGCTGCACGCCCGTGCGCACGACCACTTCCTTGTGCTCCGTCCAGCGCAGCAGCGACATGCGCCCTTCGAAATCTTCGGTGAGCACCGTGCAGCTCTCGACCCAGTCGCCGTCGTTGCAATACATGACGCCGTCGATATCGGTGATCTCGGCGCGATGGATGTGGCCGCAGATGATTCCATCCAGGCCGCGGCGTTTGGCTTCGTCCGCGAGTGCACGTTCGAAGTTCGCGATGTACTTCACCGCGTTCTTCACTTTGTGTTTCAGGAACGCCGCGATCGACCAGTACGGGAAACCAAAGCGCCGGCGGAAGAAATTCACATAGCGATTGAGCTTCAGGATGAAGGAGTAGGCGCGATTGCCCAATGCTTCGAGCAGCGGGCTGGCTTTGATGACGCTGTCGAACTCATCGCCATGAAGCACCAGGAAACGACGGCCGTCGGCGTTCTCGTGCACGACTTCGCGACGAATCTCGACGTTGCCGAACACCATGCCGTCGTACTCGCGGAACACGCTGTCGTGATTGCCGGGAATGTAGACGACCCGCGTGCCAGCCTTGGCTTTACCAAGAATGGTGCGAATGACGTTGTTGTGTTCCTGCGGCCAGAAGAAAGATCGCTTCAGGCTCCACAGGTCGACGATGTCGCCGACCAGGTAGAGCGTCTCGGCTTCCGCGGAATGCAGGAAGTCCAACAGGTACTGCGCGCTACAGCCGCGGAAACCCAGATGGACGTCGGAAATGAAAATGCTGCGGAAGCGGCTGGGATTGGGCGGTTTGCTCGAATTCGGGCTCATCGCGCACCTCCTTTCGGCAGGTTCTCGGGTGCGCGCAGCCTCGTCTGCGAAGGTGACGAATCAATGACAATCGCGGGAAGATTCTTTGACGCCTCAGCAGGTTGAAGCGCCGAGCTTTATGACAGCTCAGGAGCTGAACGCAGCGCTCCTATCAGAAGGCATTCTTCCTCACCTTTTGTACGCCGGAGTCGCGGGGTTTGGGCTGGTCCGGAAACCCACCCGCCGGCCGCTTGGACTCCAAGGCTTTTTTCATGGTGTCGGCCCAGCTGGCCGGCTTGGCCTTCTTTTTCGGGGCCGGCGCGGCCTTGGCGCTGGCTTTCTTTTTCACTGCTGCGGTCTTTTGCTTCATGGCATCCCTCACGAGGTGAGATTAGGTAACGCGCCATGATGCCTGCTCGGGCCCTGTCAAGCGAAATCTGGGCGCGGATTGTCGCCGCTGGCGCAATTGGCCCTGATTTACTCCACCGTTATGTTTTTTATCCACTTGGAGTGCCCGATTGATCCCACTTCACTCGTAGCTGACCATTCGAAGCGACGCGCGCCTACCTAAACGACACTTTTGGCAAGTCGGTAGGGAAAAATATAAGCATTACGGCTTGTGGTGGCTGCGATTCCCGGCGATTCTTAAGAAATTGTGGGATTAGAACGCCATTTCACGACCTCCGCTAAGATGCGGCGTCACCTTTTCCAACCAAACCGAGCCCCCATGATCGGCCTCCTCCAGCGCGTCACGCACGCCGAAGTCCGGGTTGACGACCGCCAGGTTGGCGCCATTGACCAGGGATTATTGGTGTTGGTGGGTGTAGAACGAGGTGATGCCAAGGCCCAGGCGGATCGGCTGTTGGAGCGCCTCTGCACCTACCGGGTGTTTTCCGATGCCGAAGGCCGCATGAATCGCAGCCTGCAGGACATCGGCGGACAGCTGCTATTGGTCTCGCAGTTCACACTGGCAGCGGACACACGCAGCGGCACGCGACCGGGTTTCAGCCCGGCAGCGCCGCCCGAGGAAGGACGACGACTGTTCGATTACCTGGTGCAACGGGCACGCGCGCGCCTCGGCGCTGTCCAAACTGGGGAGTTCGGCGCAAACATGCAGGTTTCGCTGACGAATGACGGACCCGTCACGTTCTGGCTGCAGGTCGCACCCGAGGGAGCACCCAGCAGCTAGTCGTGTCACTTTCTTCATCTCCGCCGCACATTTCGGCTCGCGCTTTTGGCGTATGATCCGGCGGCTTCGCGAAGCGGGAGACCCATCATGGGCAATATCGGTTTCAAAGAACTTCTCATCATCCTCGCCATTGCGCTGCTGATCTTCGGCGCCAAGCGGCTCAAGAGCATCGGCTCGGACCTGGGCGGAGCCGTCAAAGGCTTCAAAAAGGCGATGGACGACGAGGACGACAAGGAAACTCAGCAGCTCAAGTCGCCGCAGAAAGATGCTGACTTCGACTCGACGCCGGCCGGCAAGACGAGCAGCAAGTCGTCCAACGCCTGAGCGTTTGATCGCCCGTCGCGATGTTTGAAGTCGGCTTCACCGAGATCGTGTTGATCCTGGGCCTGGCGCTGCTGGTGCTGGGACCGGAGAAATTGCCTGGACTGGCCGAGAAGGTCGGCCGCTGGACCGGACGCGCTCGCGCCATGGCCCGGCAGCTGCGCACGCAGCTCGAACAGGAAGTGTCGATGGAAGAAATGGCGAAGTCGCGGTCCGCAACACCGCCGCCTGCTATGTCGCCGGAGCCCGCTGCGACTACCGCGCCTTCCGATACTCCGCCACCGCCCTACACAACCTCACCCGCCGCACCTGTCGATGCGGAGGTCGCCGCGCCTGCTCCGCCCACCGATCGGCCGCACCACGCGAATGCCGGACTGGATCTGGAAACCATGGTCTCTGGCATGGAGCCGCCGCCCCAAGCGCCCGTCGAGACACCCGCTCCGACTAAAGCGGCGCACTGAGTTGGCGCGATGAGCGTAGAGGAGCGCGAACAACTGGCCGAAGGCACTCTGATCTCGCACCTGGTGGAACTGCGGGATCGGCTGCTGCGCGCGGTCATCGCCATCGGCGTGATCTTCATTCCGTGCGCGATCTTCTCCAATCAGCTGTTCACGCTCGTTGCCACGCCGCTGATGGACAAGATGCCCGCGGGTACGTCCATGATCGCGACCAGCGTGGTCTCGCCTTTCATGGCGCCCCTCAAATTGTCTCTATTCGTCGCGCTATTCGCGGCCATGCCTTATGTGCTCTACCAGGCCTGGGCCTTCGTCGCGCCCGGCTTGTACAAGCATGAAAAGAGTTTCGCCGTACCGCTGGTGATCTCCAGCATCGTGCTGTTCTACGCCGGCGCGACCTTCGCGCATTTCGTGGTATTCCCGTTGATGTTCGCCTTCCTCACCGCCACCGCGCCCACCGGGGTGCAGATCATGACGGACATGGGGAACTACCTGGATTTCGTGCTGTTGCTGTACTTCGCGTTCGGCATCGCGTTCGAGATTCCGGTCGCCACCGTGCTGCTGGCGCTGACCGGCCTGGTGAAAGTCGAAACCATGGCCGGCAATCGCGGTTATGTATTGCTGGGCATTTTCGTGGTCGCGGCGTTCCTCACGCCGCCGGATGCGATTTCACAATCCGCGATGGCGATCCCGATGTACCTGCTGTACGAAGTCGGCATCGTCATGTCGCGCGTCATGCTCAAGAAGCGCAGTCAGTCGGACAAGTCTGAATAGACGCGGCTGGGCTGCCGCCCAAGCTGTATACAGTTAAATCCTCGTCAACTGATACTTGCGGCAAGCTCCCTGGCTTGCTCCGCGGCTCGCTCTTCGGTGAGACTGCGCTCTTTATGACATCTGTCATCCAAGACAGACATCGCCCGCTCGCGAGCGGCATCCATAACAACATCGGCGCGCCGGTCGGGCGCCGCAGGGTGAGTCTTCCCGTATGAATCAAAGCATCGAGCGCGATTCCACGCACGGCCCACAGGTTTTCGGCCATCCGCGCGGACTGATGACTCTGTTCTTCACCGAAGCGTTCGAGCGATTCACTTATTACGGCATGCGAACGCTGCTGATCCTGTTCATGACCGCGGCCGTGCTCGACGGCGGTCTGGGCATCGATGACCGCACGGCCAGCGCCATCTACGGCCTCTATATCTCGGCGACTTACCTGTTATCGCTGCTCGGCGGCTGGATCGCCGATCGCCTGATTGGCCAGCAGCGCGCGGTGTTCTGGGGCGGCGTGCTCATCATGTTGGGCAACGGTTGTCTCGCCACCGGCAATACACAGATCTTTTTCATCGGCCTGGTCGTCATCGTGCTCGGCGTCGGCCTGCTCAAGCCGAACATCAGCGCCATCGTGGCGCAGCTCTATCCGGAAGGCGGCTCCCGCCGCGACGCCGGTTTCTCGATCTTCTACATGGGCATCAACACCGGCGCGTTCCTCGGCTCGCTGCTGGTGCCGATCGCCGCCGCGGCGTGGGGCTGGAGCGCGGGCTTCGCGCTGCCGGCCGTCGGCATGATGATCGGCCTGGTGCAGTTCCAGGTGACCAAGCACTACCTCAACGATTCGGGCGTGGTGCCGCTGGGCGAGCAGGCGCGATGGTGGCCGGTGATCGTGTTCCTGGTCGTGACCGCGGTTGTTTCCGCCCTGGGCCTGACCGGCATGATGCAACTCGATCCGACGGCGATTTCGGAAGTGCTGAACTGGGTGCTGCTGGCGATGGCCGGCGGCTATTTCGCGTATCTGCTGGGCTTCGCGGGCCTGGACCTGCAGGAGCGCAAGCGAGTCATCGCGATCATCGCGCTGTTCGCCGCATGCGCCATGTTCTGGGCCGGCTTCGAACAGGCGGGCGCGTCGTTCAACCTGTTCGCGGATCGTCACACCGATCGCAACGTGTTCGGCTGGAACATGCCGGCGGGCGTGCTGCAGGCGGTGAACCCGCTGTTCATCATTTTGTTTGCACCGGTGTTCGCGGCGCTGTGGGTGAACCTCGGCCGACGCAATATGGATCTGTCGGCGCCGGCCAAATTCGCCACCGGTTTGATCCTGATGGGCGTGGGCTTCCTGGTGATGTTCGGCGCCGCCCGTTACGTCGTACAGGGTGAGAACGTGCTGCCGACCTGGCTGATCCTCACTTACCTGTTCCATACGTTCGGCGAGTTGTGCCTGAGCCCGGTGGGCCTGAGCTCCATGACCAAATTGGCGCCGGCGCGTTTCGTCGGGCAGGTGATGGGCCTGTGGTTCCTGGCCACCGCCGTCAGCAACAACCTCGCCGGCCAGTTCTCCGGCGAGATCGATTCGGTCGCGGCCAGGCCCGGGCAGTTCCTGTACCTGTTCTGGTGGGGCGCCATCGCCGGCGCGGTGCTGCTGGTGTTGACGCCGTTCATCAAGAAAATGATGTCCGGCGTGAAATAGCCGGCCGCGTTCCGCGCGTCGCCAACAAGTCTGGAGCAATCACGCATGATCCGTTCCTGCACGCGGCTGGCCGCCGCTATTGCCGTCGTTCTCGCGCTCAGTGGCTGCGAACGTAAAGCGGAGGACGCGCCGGCCGCCAAGAAAGAAACGGGCGACGAGTTCGTCGCGCGCCTCAACCGCGAGGTGCGCGATCGCGCGCGTGAGCTGAGCGTCGCGGGCTTCGCGTATGCGACGTTCATCAACCAGGACACGGAATATCTCAACGCCAAGGCCAACGAACGTTTCCTGGAATATTTCAGCAGCGCCGTGGAGCAGGCGAAGGCGCACGAGGGCGAGCAGCTCAGCCCGGCGTCGGCTCGCACCATTCAACTACGGAAGCTCGGCGTGGCGGCACCCGCGCCGGCGGATGCGGCCAAGCGCTCGGAGCTCGCCGGCCTCACATCCAAAATGGAAGGCATGTACGGGGCGGCGAAGTACTGTCCGAAGGGACCCGAGTCCTGCAAGGATCAAACGCAGCTGACCGACATCCTCGCCAACAGCCGCAACTACGACGAGCTGACCGAAGCCTGGACCGGCTGGCACTCCACCGCGCGTCCGATCCGTAAGGAATATGTTCGTTTCGTCGAGCTGGCCAACGAGGGCGCGCGCGAGCTGGGATTCAGCGACGTGGGCTCGATGTGGCGCTCCAATTACGACATGCCGCCGGATGATTTCACCAAGGAAGCGGCGCGCCTGTGGGATCAGGTGAAGCCGCTGTACGGCTCGCTGCATTGTTATGTTCGCGGCAAGTTGCAAAAGACCTATGGCGAACAGCACGTGCCGTCGGGCAAACCGATTCCAGCGCAACTGCTCGGCAATATGTGGGCCCAGCAGTGGGGCGAGATCTATCCGCTGGTCGAGCCGTACAAGGGCGCGAGCGACATCAACGTTACCGCCGCGCTGGTGAAACAGAAGTACGACCCGGTTCGCATCACGCAGTCGGCCGAGAATTTCTACGTGTCGCTCGGCTTTCCCAAACTGCCGCAAACATTCTGGGAACGTTCGCTACTCGCCAAGCCTCGCGACCGCGACGTGCAATGTCACGCCAGCGCGTGGCACATGGACAGCAGGGAAGACGTGCGCATCAAGCAGTGCATCGAGCCGACGCAGGAACACTTGCGGACCGTGTATCACGAGCTCGGCCACGTGTTCTATTTCCTGTCGTACAAGGATCAGCCGTTCATGTTCCAGAACGGCGCGAACGATGGCTTCCATGAAGCGATCGGCGATACGGTCAACCTGTCGATGACGCCGGCATATTTGAATCAGATCGGGTTGCTCGGCGCGGTGAAGGCCAGCGACGAGGCAACGATCAATCAACAGATGCGCCTCGCGCTCGACAAGCTCGCGTTCCTGCCCTTCGGCAAGCTGATCGACGAGTGGCGTTGGAAAGTATTCTCGGGCGAGGTGAAGCCGGAGAATTACAACGC
>JBEVKA010000193.1:0-3307 GCA_040509855.1 Steroidobacter sp. | reverse complement strand
ATGACGCCGATCCAGGCCATGGTGCGCTTGCCGAGCCAGGTCTGCGACAGATCGGTGCGAAACGCGCTCTCGAAACTGCTCGCATCGACCGTGGCGTTGATCTGCAGCTCGATCACCACTGCGAAGCCTGGCGGTGGCTGCGCGATTCGCAGGCGATGACCACCGAGCTCGATGACGTCGCCGAACTTCAGTTTAGCGTCAGCGCGTTTCTTGCCGTTGATCCTCACCACTTCGCCGCGTCGACATTCCAACGCCAGCTTCGAGCGCGACACCAGGATGGTCGCGTGCTGACGCGCGATGCCACGTCCCAGCAGCTGAATGTTCTGATCGGGCGAGCTGCCGATGGTGAGCTGTTGAGTGGTGATCTCGGTGTCGTAGTACTCGGCGATGCCGTCGGGGCCTTCGCGAAGCTCTCTTAGCAATACATCCATGTGACGCTACCAGTAGAAGAACGTCACGAGGATGTGCAGCACCAGCGCGACGATCAGGGCGATGGTGACGGGCACGTGGAAGTACAGCCAGATCTTCAACCAGCCATACAAACGAATGTCGCGACGGACCCGGCGCAGCACCGCCTGCCGGCGACACAGCGCCACGATGAGCTGCTGCAGATTCGCCGCTTCCATGCCCTTGGCCGCACGAGGCAAACGTGCGCCAACAAAGTCGATGACCGGCTGCTGGTCGATGTTTCGAACCGGCGCGCCTTCGCCGCGAACGAAGAAAGAATTATCGCGGCCAAACAATTGTGCGGAGATGCCGCCGCCGAGCGTGGTTCGTTCGATGCTGCTATCGACGGCGATCGCGACGTCCGACGCGCAACGACTCGCAACCGAACGCGCGCTGCGGTCCAACTCGAACAACTCGGCGAACAGTTCCGAACGCGCCCCGCCCTCGCGATTCTTGGCGATGAGCTGCGGATAGCTCATGTAAGTGTACAGCCCGAACAGACCGCTCACGATCACGACGATCATGAGCACATACGCCAGCGTGTGCACGTTCCAGCCGACTTGAATGCCCGAGTGCAGTGTCGCGACCAGAATCAGCGCGGAGCCGAGATAGACGTGGGCCGACGTCCAGCCCTGCACCGTGCCGACGGTCGAGCTGTAACGACGCTTGCGAACGCCGAGCAGCGCCAGCCACACGATGAGCAGCGCGCCGACCGTGCCGAGTACATAGCCTTGCCACGTGCCGCCGTTGGGAGGCTGCGTGTCGCCTTGAGTCACATACAAAATACTGGAGCCCACACTCAGGAACAGCGCCCACCACAAGTAGCGGGCGCCTCGATACATCAGGAGGCTGCGATGGATCACCGCTTGCGCTCCTCGACCAGGTCGATGAACTGCTCGGGGCCGATTCGAATCGCAGCGCCAGTCGGACAGGCACGCACGCAAGCAGGACCGCCTTTGAGGCCCACGCAAGCGTCGCACTTGGTCGCTTTCTTGCCCTTCTCCTTGGCGGAGGCCGGCGGCTTGTAGTCGGGCTCCTCGCCCGGACCGCTGCCGCGAGCAAACAACATCCACGACACCAGGCCCGGTTTCTTGGGCGCATCGTAGACCATGCGAATCACGCCGTACGGACAGTTCGCTTCGCAGTTACCGCAGCCGATGCAGGTGTCGTTGATGTACACCTCGCCCGTCTCCGAACGACGCAGCGCGTTCGGCGGACAATCCTTCATGCAATGAGGCTGTTCGCAGTGCCGGCAGGAAATCGGGATGTGCACGTTGGCGAACGTCGGGCCGGCTTCGCGATCCAGGCGTGAAATACCACCGTGCGTCTCGGCGCACGCCTTCTCGCAGTTGTCACAACCCACGCACAGCGAGTCGTCGATCACCAGCACGTTGGTGGCTTCGCCCAAGCCTTCGTCCATGAGGAAGTTCATCAACGTGCCGGCTTCCGGACGCACCTGCATGCGGGCGTTGTCGACCACGCGGCGACTCACATCTTTCTGCAGCGGATCCAGTCGCGCGTCGTCGCGACGCGTGAGCTCCAGGAATTCCTTGCGCTTGATCTCGATCAGCTCGGCGGAGACGTTGGCGCTCGCGGTCTCGCGTCGGACCGGATCGCCCATCAGCGCCATCTCGCCGATCAGTTGACCGGAGCGAACCTGCGACACCAGCTTGTCCTCGTCGCCCTGACGACGCAGCAAGGTAATCGCTCCGGAGCGCAAAACGAATAACGAGTCTCCGGCATCGCCTTCGCTGAACAGTACTTCGCCGGCCTTGAGCCTGCGCAGCGTGACGCGAGTACCGATGTTGCGCAGCTCCCGGAGCGAGGCATACGGCGCGAAGTGACGCTGCAGCTCGCGCACGATGAAAATCCAGTCGACGCCGCTGCGCACTTCCTCGTTGGAGTTCATCAGCTTCAACATGGTCCGGCGCGGTGTTTCGACCAGGATACAACCCGGGCCGGCGATCGCCTTTTCCAGGCGCGGCCGTCCGGACAACAAACTCATCTCACCGAAGAACTCGCCTCGTCCGAGGCGCGTGCGAATGCGCTGGGGGCCAGCGGCTTCGAGAATCACCTCGCCGTCGACGATGGTGAAGAACGACGTGCCGAATTCACCCGGCTGATAGATGACCTGGCCTTCGCGAATCACGCGCGTCATGCGCGGCTGCGGATCCTTGCCGAGCAGTTTCTTTTGCAACCGGGCCATGCGCTGACGTGCATCGTCGTGCTCGGCGCCGGCCGGGAACGTCACGATCACGTCGCTCTCGATCACCAGCTCGCGAAACGCCAGTGCGTTCATTTCGCGAAACATGGGAATCAGCGTCTGGAAACGTTCCACGATCTCGTCCACCGTGCGCTCGAACGGCAGGCCGAAGAACTGATATTCCAGCAGCGGGTGATCGGCCGGCTTGATGTTGTTGCCGTTGATGAACTCGATCACGTCGTAGCCCTGGTTCATCGCCTGCTTGATGAGCGGATAACCCGCCAGCGAGCCGATGATGTACACGCCCGGCACGTTGCTCTCGTAGTGATGCGAGAGCTCGGGGATGGCATCGGCGCGATCGTTGGGAAATTTGATGCCGATGGACTCGACGAACTTGCGCGGCGGAATGGCGCCGAGACGTGCGATGACGCGATGACACTGAATCGTTTTCTCGCCCGCGGGTGTCTGCAGCACCACGGTCAACGGCACGCCGCCGGGGTTCTGGGTCACGCTCTTGATGCTGGTCTCGTAGTAACAATTCAAACGGCGGCGCGGATCGGTGATGGCCGCGACCACGGCGTTGAGATTCGCGTCCTTGGCGCGACTGAATTCCTTGCCGCGATTCAAGATCCAGACATCGTTCTGCTCGGCCAGCGC
>JBEVKA010000192.1:0-3793 GCA_040509855.1 Steroidobacter sp. | reverse complement strand
CGCTACAGAACCCAATACAAAGCTACGAATATTCTTCTTCATGGCGACCATCGCTTAGTGAGCTTCGTAGGTGACGCGCTCAGGAACCGGACGCGTCTGATCGATCCGCGTGTACCAGGGCATCAGCAGGAAGTACGCGAAATACACAGCCGTGAACAGGCGCGCCGCCATCGTGTACGCCGGGGTCGGCGGCTGCAGGCCGAGGTAGCCCAGCGCGACGAAGCTGATGGCGAACGCGGTCAGGAAGCTGCGGAACAGCCAGCCGCGGTAACGAATCGATTTCACCTTTGCCTTGTCGAGCCACGGCAGGAAGAAGAACGACACCACCGCGACGCCCATCAACACCACACCCAACAGCTTGTTGGGCACGGCGCGCAGGATTGCGTAGAACGGCGTGAAGTACCACACCGGCGCGATGTGTTCCGGCGTTTGCAGCGCATTGGCCGGATCGAAGTTGGCGTGCTCGAGGAAGTAGCCGCCCATCTCCGGCGCGAAGAACAGCACCAGCGAGAACAGCATCGCGAACACGATGACGCCGACGAGATCCTTCACCGTGTAGAACGGATGGAACGGAATGCCGTCGACCGGATGACCGTCCGGACCTTTGAGCTTTTTGATTTCCACGCCGTCCGGATTGTTCGAGCCCACTTCATGGAGCGCCAGGATGTGCGCGATCACCAGGAACACCAGCGCCAGCGGCAACGCGACGACATGTAGCGCGAAGAAGCGATTCAGCGTGATGTCGGAGATGTAGTAGTCACCGCGGATCCACTCCACGAGACCTTCGCCGATGCCGGGAATCGCGCCGAACAGCGACACGATCACCTGCGCGCCCCAGTACGACATGTTGCCCCAGGGGAGCAGGTAGCCGAAGAACGCTTCGGCCATCAGGCATAGATAAATCAGCATGCCGAAGATCCACACCAGTTCGCGCGGATTCTTGTACGAGCCGTACATCAGGCCGCGGAACATATGCAGATAGACGACGATGAAGAACGCCGACGCGCCGGTTGAATGCATATAGCGAATCAGCCAGCCCCAATCGACGTCGCGCATGATGTACTCGACCGACGCGAATGCTTCCGCGGCCGAGGGCTTGTAGTTCATCGTCAGGAAGATGCCGGTGACGATCTGGAGCACCAGCACCACCAGCGCGAGCGAGCCGAAGTAGTACCAGAAGTTGAAGTTCTTCGGCGCGTAGTACTCGCTGGCGTGTTCCTTGATGAAACGAGTCATCGGGAACCGCGCGTCGATCCAGTCGACGAGCTGCGCGAGGCGACCGCGCTCCTGCCCAGGCATCGTGGCGCTCATTATGCTTTCTCCGTGTCGACGCCGATCTGCACCACGCCATCATTGACGAAGCGGTACGGCGGCACTCTGAGGTTGAGCGGCGCGGGTACGTCTTTGAAGACGCGGCCGGCCAGGTCGAACTTCGAGCCGTGACAGGGGCAATAGAAACCACCTGGCCAATCCGCGCCGAGTTGCGCGTCTTGCGGTTGGAAGCGGCTGAGCGGCGCGCAACCCAAGTGCGTGCACACGCCGACGAGCACCAGCACGTCGGGCTTCAATGAACGCGTTTCGTTCTTCGCATACTGCGGTTGATCCGACTGCTCGGACTTTGGATCGCGCAGCCGATCGGCCAGCGCTGGATCCTCCAGCTGCTTCATCATCTCGGGCGAACGCCGCACGATGAAAATGGCCTGGCCGCGCCAGTTCACTTTCACCATCGCGCCCGCTTCGAGCTTGCTGATGTCTTGTTCAACCGGCGCGCCCAACGCTTGCGCGCGAGCACTAGGTTTCCACGAGGCGAGGAACGGAACAGCTGTCATCGCGGCGCCAGCAATGCCGGTGACTGTTGTCGCGACCAGCAAGAAATGGCGGCGCCCGCCGTCAACCTTGTCTACTTCTGATGTCATCCACGATCTCCGCGAGGCATCTTCCGCACGCGCACGCGCCAGACTTACACCCTGTTTGAAGTCCGGAGCGAGGTTTCAAACGTCCAAGGAATTTCGCATTATACACACATCGCTCAGCGCGCTTTGAAGCGCCATCTGCCCGCGACGCCGGGGCAGCCTCATACCACAAGTGCCAACCCTGCCCCAGAACCTGCTGTTCTTATTGAGATGGACCGTGATCGGCTTGGCGGTCGCGGCAATCGTGTTGTTAGTGCGGCCGGCGCAGCCGGGCCCGCCCGCACACAATCCTTCGATACAAGAACCCCCTGCCGCGACGACCCTCGCGCCACGTGAACGAACCATACCTGCTTCGTTTGCTGACGCGGTCAGTCGCGCGGGCCCAGCCGTGGTGAACATTTATACGGCCCGTGTTGTCTCCAGCGACGCGACCCCACCGGCTGGCGACCCGCTGTTACGACAGAATCCATCGCGCGTACGCCAGCGCGTCGAAGGAAGCCTTGGCTCCGGCGTGATCGTCGATACGCAAGGTCATCTGGTCACCAACCATCATGTGATCCAAGGCGCGGACCAGATCCGCGTGCAGCTGGCCGACGGCCGCGTGGCCACACCGACGATCGTAGGAACGGATCCCGATACCGACCTGGCCGTTCTGCGGGTCGATTTGGATGATCCACCAGTGATGCCGATGGGACGTTCAAACGTGCTGCGCGCGGGCGATGTGGTGCTGGCGATCGGCAATCCCTTTGGACTGAGCCAGACAGTGACTCAAGGCATCGTGAGCGCGACCGGGCGCGGCCGCTTGGGCGTCACGGATTTCGAAGATTTCATACAAACCGATGCCGCGATCAATTTCGGCAACTCGGGCGGGGCACTCATCAATACCGATGGCGAATTGATCGGTATCAACACCGCGGTGTTGTCACAGACGCTCGGCACGGACGGCATCAGCTTTGCGATCCCCGTGAATATGGTGCGTGGGGTGATGGATCAAATTCTGGAGCACGGCCGCGTGCGTCGCGGCTGGCTCGGCGTCTCCTCTGAGGAACTGCCCCGCGCTCAAGCCTCGGCGCTCGGCATCGATCCGCCGGTGGCCCTGCGCATCACTTCCGTCGATCCTCGCGGCCCCGCCGCGCGCGCGGGCATCCGCGTCGATGATTTAGTGACGCACTTGAATGGTCAGGCGATCTTGAATGCGCAGGAAGCGCTGAACCGCGTGGCAGCGATGACACCCGGCTCGCAACTGGAGATCCGCACGGTCCGCGGCAAGGCGAGGATGACGATCAAAGCAATGTTGGAAGAACGCCCGCCTCGGGGGGCGAGATAGGAGAAATAGCGGTTGGCGGTTAGCGGTTAGTTAAGAGCCGGGCGCGCATGCGACTCTGCCCTGTTCCTAACTAACCGCCAACCGCTTTTCCTCACGCCACTCGCTTGATCTGCGCGCCAATCCCTTCGAGCTTCTCCTCGATGCGCTCGTAGCCGCGGTCGATGTGATAGATGCGATGGATCTCCGTCGCACCCTGCGCGACCAGCGCAGCTAACACCAAACTCGCCGACGCACGCAGATCGGTCGCCATCACAGGCGCGGCGGTCAGCCGCGGGACGCCGGTGATGATCGCCGTGTTTCCTTCGATGCGAATGTCCGCGCCGAGGCGCCGCATCTCCAGCATATGCATGAAACGATTTTCGAAGATCGTCTCCACCACCGAACTCACACCTTCCGCGACCGTATTCAGCGCAGCGAACTGCGCCTGCATATCCGTTGGGAACGCGGGATACGGCGCCGTGCGAATGTTTACTGCTTTCGGCCGCTGACCTCGCATATCGAGATCGATCCACGTATCACCGACTTCGATCTTCGCGCCGGCTTCACGCAGCTT
>JBEVKA010000191.1:0-3747 GCA_040509855.1 Steroidobacter sp. | reverse complement strand
GGATCACGTTCAGGCCGATGCCGCCCAGACCGAATACCACGACATTGTCGCCGACCTGCACCTTGGCGGTGTTGACCACCGCGCCGACGCCCGTCGTCACGCCGCAGCCGATATAGCAGCTCGACTGGAACGGCGCGTCCTCACGAATTTTCGCCAGCGCGATCTCGGGCAGCACCGTGAAGTTCGAGAAGGTCGAGCAGCCCATATAATGGAAGACCGTCTGGCCCTTATAGCTGAACCGGCTCGTCCCGTCGGGCATCAGCCCTTGCCCTTGCGTCGCGCGGATCGCGGTGCACAGGTTGGTCTTGCCCGACAGGCAGCTTTTGCACTGCCGGCATTCCGGCGTGTACAGCGGGATGACGTGATCGCCCTTCTTGAGCGATTTCACGCCGGGCCCGACGTCCACCACGACGCCCGCGCCTTCGTGGCCGAAGATCACAGGAAACAATCCTTCCGGATCGGCGCCCGAGCGCGTGAATTCGTCGGTGTGACAAATGCCGGTCGCCTTGATCTCCACCAGCACTTCGCCCGCCTTGGGCCCGTCCAGATCGACGGTGGCAATTTCCAACGGCTTGCCGGCGGCAAATGCCACCGCAGCTGTTACTTTCATAGTCCGCTCTCCCGCTTGGCTTGCATCACCGCGCCGCTCGCATCCAGCAGCGGCACGTGGAAATCTTTGAGGATCCGATCGATCTGGGGTTGATGGCCGCCGATCCACTGATCGACGGTGCTCTGCCAGGGCTTCTCGCCGAAGCGCACGCCCATCGAGATCTCGTAATCGAACTTGATGGAAGGATCGGGAAGGAACGGCACCGCGCGCCACGCAGGCGACTTCTCGTGTCGCTGCACCAGGTAGCCCGCGATCGGCCCCCACACGATCCCTAAGTCGATCTTGCCCGCCACCAGATCCTGCTCGATGGTGTGCGCGGGATTCTCAGCGGGATCGCCGCTCTGTGGCGCGTACATCACGGCGCGTTCGAGCAACCCATTGCGCAGCAGCCAATCCGTGCCCGGCGACTGGCCGAACACGCCAATGCGCAGTGAATTGCGTTTCGCATCCGGCAATTTCACCAGATCGTCCGCCGTCTTCAGGTTGGCGAAGTCCGGTCCCTGAGCGAAGACGATCGCATACGTCGAACGCATGTAGGGTCGCGTGGTGGCCGTGAGCTCATATCCTTTCGGCACGCCGATGATGAGGTCACAGCTGAACTGATCCGTGTCCGGATCTTTCTTGCGCAGCGTGTTGCGCACGAAGCCCATGCGCTGAGGAAAGAACGTGTATTCGACCTTGCGATTCAGATCGCGCGCCAGTGCTTCGGCGATTTTGTTCTCGTAACCTTCGCCGCGCCGATTGGAGAACGGCAGGTTGTCCGGATCGGCGCAAACGCGCAGAGCCCCATCGGCGGGCTCCGCGCTCTCGGCAACGGGCGCCGGAATCGCAGCGATCGACGCAGCCGCCAATAGCAGCGCGCAACTTCGCCACAGTGCGTCGACGGAAGTCATGTTACTGCTCGATCGGCGACAGGCGGCCCGGCTGGATCTGTCCGTCGGAGCGCCCTTTCAAATAAGCGTACAGACCTTCCCAGTTCTGATTGACCATGGCGCTGGTGTTGAACGGCGGCATGCCCTTGTCGGGGCGCCCGTTCATGATGACGGTGTGAAACTCCTCTTTGGACAACACCTTCATGGACTGCACCAGCGGCGGCCCGACCAGTCCTTCCTGCTGGGCGCCGTGGCAGCGCTCGCACGCGAGCGCCCGCCACGTTTTCCAGCCGTTCAAGGTTTGCGGATCGACCTTGGTGCCGTCCTGCACTTTATAAGGTGCGCTCTTGCCGTTCGATCCGCCGTCTTCCGCGCTGACGCCGAGCGCGAGCAGCGCGATCACCCCGACACTCACCAGCCACTGTGTCGACTTCATGCGAAATCACTCGGCATTCGCGGTTACATTGGCACCGCCACTGCGTGAGGGCAGCGCGAAGATGAATAGCGAACCGCCGAGCGTCGTGTACTTCGCCAGGTCTTTGTAGCCGCCGACGGCGCCGAGACCTTCGGTCGATTCCGACAGGCCCGCCGCCATGCCGATGCCGGCCCAGCCGCCGATGCCCGAGTACACGCCGACGTATTGTTTACCGTCGAACTCATACGTGAAGACGTTGCCGATGATTCCGGACGGTGTCTTGAATTTCCACAGCTCCTTGCCGTCCTTGATGGTCACCGCCTTGATGTAACCCTCGAGCGTGCCGTAGAACACGATGTCACCTGCGGTGGCGAGCGCGCCGGACCACACCGAGAAGCGCTCCGACTTGCTCCAGACGATCTTGCCGGCCGCTGCGTCCCACGCGATGAAGTTGCCCATGCCGCCGTGACTGCCCGGCGTTGGATACATCGTGAGTGTCGCGCCCACGTACGGTTGCCCAGCCGTGTACTCGACCTGGAATGGCTCATACGTCATGCAGACATGATTGGTCGGCACCAGGATCAGTCCGGACTTGCGGTCGTAGCTCGCGGGCTGTTGATCTTTGGTGCCGAGCGCGGCCGGGCAAATGTCTTTCACATTCACATCCGGACCCGTGGTCGCCGGAGAAAATTTCTTGTCGACCACCGGACGGCCGGTCTTCATGTCGACCTTGCTGGCCCAGTTCACCGTCGGATCGAATTTCTCGGCCACCAGCAGTTCGCCGGTGTCGCGGTTCAAGGTGTAGCCGAAACCGTTGCGGTCGAAATGCACCACCGCCGGTACCTGCTTGCCCTTGAAGTTGATTTCGATCAGCAGGTTCTCGTTGACGCCGTCATAGTCCCACTCGTCATGCGGCGTCATTTGATAGGCCCACTTGGCCATGCCGGTGTTGAGATCGCGCGCGAACAGCGTCATCGACCATTTGTTGTCGCCCGGCCGCTGCGACGGATTCCAGGTGCCGGGATTGCCGGTGCCGTAATAAACCAGGTTGAGCTTGGGATCGTACGAGAACCAGCCCCAGGTGGTGCCGCCGCCGAGCTTCCATTGATCGCCCTTCCACGACTTGATCGAAGAGTCCGCACCGATCGGCGCGAGCTTGCCGTTGGTCCAGGTCATGGTCTTGGCTGGATCCACCAGCAGATCTTTGTCCGGTCCGGTGCTCCACGCGGTCCACAGCTTCTTGCCGGTCTTCAAGTCATAAGCGAGCAACCGTCCGCGCACGCCGAACTCGCCACCGGAGATGCCGGTGATGACGACGTCCTTGAATACGTGCGGCGCGTTGGTGTTGGTCTCGCCGATCTTGGCATCGCCGTTCTTGACGCTCCACACCACCTTGCCGGTGTTGGCATCCAGCGCCACCAGCGTGGTGTCGGCCTGTTGCAGCAGAATCTTGCCGTCGCCGTACGCGAGGCCGCGATTCACCGTATCGCAGCACATCACGGGTACGACGCTGACATCCTGCTTCGGCTCATACTTCCACTTGTACGTTTGGTCTTTGATGTTGACCGCGTACACGTTGTTGGGAAACGGCGTGTGAATGTACATCGTGTCGCCGATCACGAGTGGTGACCCCTCGTGACCTCGCAGCACACCGGTGGAGATCGTCCACGCAACCTGCAGCTTGCTCACGTTTTGAGCGGTGATCTGCTTCAGATCGCTGTAGCGATGATTCGCATAATCGCCGGCTTGTGCCGCCCAGTTGGACGGCTTGGCCATAGCCTGCTCGAGATCTGTGGCGGTCGCGGACGTGGCGCTGGCGATACCGGCGGCCGCGAACACCAAAACGAATC
>JBEVKA010000190.1:0-4456 GCA_040509855.1 Steroidobacter sp. | reverse complement strand
TGCGAATACTCGACGTAGCGACGCGTAGTTCGCGCGGCAGGCTGAACACCACGTTTTCGACTTCGCCTAGCAGGTTCTCCGGCGCCTGGCCGCCCCACTCCCGCAACCGAGCGACGACGCGCTCGACCAGAACTTCCGGTGCCGATGCGCCGGCGGTCACGCCGACGACACGTTTGTTCTCGAACCATTCGCGCTTCATGTCTTCAGGACCGTCGATGAGATAACCGGGAATGCCGGCCTTCTCCGCGATCTCACGCAGGCGATTGGAGTTCGAACTGGTCGGCGAGCCCACCACCAGGATGATGTCGCAGCGTTCGACCAATCGTTTCACGGCGTCCTGCCGGTTCTGAGTCGCGTAGCAAATATCTTCCTTGCGCGGCGTAACCAATGTCGGGAAGCGACGGCGCAACGCCTCGACCACGCGTTGTGTGTCGTCGACCGACAACGTTGTTTGAGTCACGAATGCCAGGCGCGCCGGATCTTTGATGTCGAGGTGATCCACATCTTCGGGTGTCTCGACCAGCACGATGCGGCCGCCAAACTGAGTGTCGAACTGGCCCATGGTGCCTTCGACTTCGGGATGGCCTTCGTGACCGATCAATATCACTTCCCGCCCTTCTCGCGCGTAACGCGCCACTTCCATGTGAACTTTGGTTACCAGCGGGCACGTCGCGTCGAACACTTTGAGTGCGCGACGACGCGCTTCATCTTGAACCGCTCTCGCCACGCCGTGAGCACTGAAGATCACGGTCGCGTCGTCGGGCACTTCGTCGAGCTCTTCGACGAACACCGCGCCGAGACTGCGCAAACGTTCGACGACGTAACGATTGTGCACGACCTCGTGTCGCACGTAGATCGGCGCGCCGAACAGCTCCACCGCCCGCTCGACGATGTCGATCGCGCGGTCGACACCGGCGCCGAAACCACCGGGCTGGGCGCGAAGGCTTTTCATGATGACTACTTGGCAGGCGTTTCCGGTGTGGTGTCCGTCGGGCGCCGCTCGTGATGACCGCTTTCGAGAAACGCGTCGATCAGCAGACACGCCGCGCCGATGGAAATCGCCGTGTCCGCAATGTTGAACGCAGGGAAATCCCAGCTGCGCCAGTTGAAATAAATGAAGTCGACCACGTAGCCGTGCATCACGCGATCGATCACGTTGCCGAGCGCGCCGCCGAGCACCAGCGACAGACCAATCGCCAGAATGGTTTGATCCGCGCGGATCCGCCGCAGCCAGATCATCAATGTCATGCTCACCACGATCGCCAGCCCGATGAAGAACCAGCGCTGCCACCCCGACGCCTGCGCGAGGATGCTGAAGGCGGCACCGGTGTTCTCCAGGTACACGATGTCCAGGATCGGCAGCAGCGCGATGCTGTCTTGAAGCTTCACGGTGCTGATGACGAGCGCTTTGGTGGCTTGATCCACGATCACCACCAGGAATGACAGCCACAGCCAGTTGCTGCCGCCGCGCGTGGGCGTGAACCAGACTTTCGTCAGGGGATTGGTCATTGAATCACCGTTACGTAAAGCGGCGCTGCTCGCCCGGCCCTTCCACATTGCTCACGCAGCGGCTGCAAAGTTCCGGATGCCGCGCGTCATGTCCAACATCTTCGCGCTTGTGCCAGCAACGGACGCACTTCACGGCCGCGGTCGGCTTGACCACGATCCATGCCGAGTTGCGCTCGCCTTCTTCTGCCGCGACGGCATCAGTGGGCCGCTGCTGCGGCGGATGAACCCTGGCCGCTGAAGTGATGAACACGAATCGCAGCTCCTCGCCGAACGACTGCAGCGTCTCCAGCAACGGCGGCTGACAGAAAACATCGACCTCCGCATCCAGCGGCGCGCCGATCGAGCCGGCATTACGCAACTTCTCCAGCTCGCGCGAGATCGCGCTGCGCAGGTTCAGGATCGCATCCCAGTCGATGGACGGCTTCTGCGCCAGTTCCTTCGGCAGCTCGAACCAGGTGTTGAAGAACACCGATTCGCCGCGAGCGCCCGGCATGAAGCGCCAGATTTCCTCGGCGGTGAAGGAAAGGATGGGCGCCAGCCAGCGCGTGAGCGCTTCGGCGATATAAAACATCGCGGTCTGCGCCGAACGACGCGGCAGGCTCTTGGCACCCGTGGTGTAGACACGATCCTTGGTGATGTCGAGATAGAACCCACCGAGATCGACGCTGCAGAAGTTGTGCACCTTCTGGTAGATCAAATGGAACTGATAGCCGCGATACGCCGCGATCACTTCTTCCTGCAACTGCTGAGTACGCCACACTGCCCAGCGATCGACCTGCACCATCTCGCTCGCCGAGACCTTGTCTTCGGCCGGATTGAAACCATGCAGGTTGCCGAGCAGGAAGCGCGCGGTGTTACGCATGCGTCGATACGACTCCGCGACGCGCTTCAGAATCTCATCCGACAAGCTCATTTCGTTCGCGTAGTCGGTCGCGGCGATCCACAAACGCAACACGTCCGCGCCGAGCGTGCCGACCACCTTCTGAGGCACGATCACGTTGCCGAGCGACTTGGACATCTTTCGTCCTTTCTCGTCGATCGTGAAGCCATGCGTGAGCACGGCCTTGTAAGGCGCGCGATCGTGCTGAGCAACCGACGTCAGCAACGAGCTGTTGAACCAGCCACGATGCTGATCCGAACCTTCGAGATATAAATCGGCCGGTGCGGTAACGTCACCGTTGATCTTGGGCACGGAATGATGCGCGACGCCCGAGTCGAACCAGACGTCCATGATGTCGTTGACCTTCTCGTAGTCGTCCGCTTCGCCGCTCAGCACGGCCGCCGGATCGAGATCGAACCATGCGTCGATGCCGCCTTGCTCGACCAGGTTGGCGACGGACTCGATCAATTCGACGCTGCGCGGATGCAGCTCACCGGTCGCTTTGTGAGTGAACAGGGGCAATGGCACGCCCCACACACGCTGACGTGAGATGCACCAGTCCGGACGATCGGCGATCATGCCGCTGATCCGATTCTCACCCCACGACGGGGTCCATCTCACTTTGGCGATCTCGCGCAACGCGCCCCGACGCAGCCCTGCCTGTTCCATGCTGACGAACCACTGCGCGGTCGCGCGGAAGATCACCGGCGTTTTGTGACGCCAGCAATGCGGGTAGCTATGACGCAGCGACTCTTCGTGCAGCAAGGCGCCGCGCTCGCGAAGCACTTCGATGACGTGCTTGTTCGCATCGAACACACGCTCGCCTTCAAACAACGCCGTGCCCGAGACGAAGCGGCCGTCGCTGCCGACGGGGTTGTACACGGCGAGCTTGTATTTCTGGCCGACCTCGAAGTCTTCCTGACCATGACCCGGCGCTGTGTGGACCGCGCCTGTGCCGGCATCGAGTGTGACGTGCCCACCCAGGATGACGGGCACGACGCGCTCGTAAAACGGATGAGTCAGCTGCAAGCCTTCGAGCTTGTCGCCGGTGACTTCGGCGAGGCGCTTTGAACTCTCGACACTCGAACGCTTCAAAACAGCGTCAGCGAGTTCGCTCGCCAGCACCAGCAGTTCAGAGCCAGTGTCGATTAGCGAATATTTGAATTCGGGGCCGAGCGCAACCGCCTGGTTGGCGGGCAGCGTCCAGGGCGTCGTGGTCCAGATCACGACACTGGCCGGCGACTTCAGCGACGAAACACCGAAGCGCTTGGCGAGATCGCCGAGATCCTTCACACCGAATTTCACATCGATGGCCGGCGATGTTTTTTCCTCGTACTCCACTTCCGCCTCGGCCAGCGCCGAGCGGCAGTCGAGACACCAGTGCACCGGCTTCAACCCTTTGTAGACGTGACCGTTGCGAACGATCTGCGCGAACGCCCGCAGCTGCTCCGCTTCGTACTTCGCCTGCATGGTCATGTACGGGCGATCCCAATCGCCCATCACGCCGAGACGCTTGAAGTCTTCGCGCTGACCGTTCACTTGTGACATCGCGTACTCGCGGCACGCCTGGCGGAACGCACGGGGTTCGAGCGACTTCACTTCCTTGCCGCGCGTCTTCTCGATCTGATGTTCGATCGGCAAGCCGTGGCAATCCCAGCCCGGCACGTACGGCGCATCGAAGCCGTCCATGCCGCGCGACTTCACGACGATGTCCTTCAACACCTTGTTGATGGCGTGGCCGAGATGAATCGCGCCGTTCGCGTACGGCGGGCCGTCCTGGAGAATGAACGTCGGCCGACCCTTCGCAATCTCGCGCAGCTTCTGATACGTCTGGGTTTCTTCCCAACGCTTGAGAATGTCCGGCTCACGACGGGCCAAGTCGGCCTTCATCGGGAACTCGGTCTGGGGCAAGTTGATGGTTTGCTTATAGTCCATACTTTCGATTCACGAACCCAATATCTGCCGCGCCTGCGCGGCGTCTCGATTCATCTGCTCGATCAGCGCATCCATGTCCGCGAACCAGCGCTCGGCGCGCAGGTACGCAATGAAGTCCACGTGCAACGGCTG
>JBEVKA010000189.1:0-5114 GCA_040509855.1 Steroidobacter sp. | reverse complement strand
AGATCATGCAGCAGCGATGCGGCAGTCGATGCGCCTGCCGCCAAGATGCCCACCAAGAGACAAACAATGCGCATCATCAGTGATGTCCCGGTGCGTATGGGAATTCGAGCGACTTGTAGTAATCCAGCGAATGCTCCGGCGCCGCGAATCCCGCGGGCAGCGGCCGCTTCGAGAAAGTCTGGAAGTAGGCGATGCTCGCGTCACGCCACCACTTCGCTTCTTTCTCCTGAATGCGCAGGAACGCCGCGACCTCGGCGTGACGTTCGGCATCGACTTGCGGCGCGAGGCTTTGCCACGTCTGGCTCATCTCGCGCACCAGCTCGACGCCATGGGTGTATCGATATATCAATTCATCCCACAGGATGCGGCCAGACTTGGTTTTGTAGTCCCACGGCACATGGTGGAACCACAGCAGGAACTCTTCCGGCACGCGCTTGATATCGCCAAACTGAGCGGCGACTTGCGGTGCGTATTGCGCGACCGCGTTGCTGCCCGTCTTGGTGCGATCGAAGCCGATGCCCTTCTCATCCGCGCGATGGTAGTAAACAGACGTCCAGTCAGCGCGCGGTCCGCCTTGCACCCACGGCCCCGGGCCGTAGTGATGACCACGCCCCATCAAGTGATGCAGGCCGAGCGGCGTCATGTAATCCACAACCGCTTCGTGTGACTTCATCATCATGCCGACCGTGGTCTCGACGAACTTCGCGTCGTTCGAGAACGTCATGCGCACCCACTCTTCGGCAATGGCCTTCGAGGACAGCTCGGGGTTCCATGCCAGCCGACCGAACGCATACCAGTTCGCTTGCTCGAATTGCGAGCCGCTCCAGTTACGATCGGTGCCCGTGTTGGCCACACCGGCGATCGCCGTGCGCTGGTAGCCGTGCACCGAGCCGTCGAGGATTTTCGCGACCGTCGAACCTTTCTTGGGACGATAAGTGTCGGCGCGCAACACTTCCTCATAGAACTTGCCGAGGTAGACCAGGTGAGTCGCGAAGCCCAGATATTCCTTGGTGATCTGGAACTCCATCGCCAGCGCAGTCTTGGGCATGGCGCCGAACAACGGATGGAACGGCTCGCGCGGCTGGAAGTCGATAGCGCCGTTCTTCACCTGCACCAGCACGTTCTCGCGGAACTTGCCGTCGAGCGGCACGAATTCATCGTATGCCTGCTTGGCGCGATCGTCGGGCTGTTCGTGCGAGTAAACGAAGGCGCGCCAGATGACGATACCGCCGAACGGCTTCAGCGCATCAGCCATCATGTTGGCGCCGTCCGCATGCGTACGGCCGTAGTCCTGCGGACCGGGCTGACCTTCCGAATTCGCCTTCACCAGGAAGCCGCCGAAGTCGGGAATGAATTTATAAATTTCCGCCGCCTTGGCCTGCCACCATTTTTGTACTCGCGGATCGAGCGGGTCGGCGGTGTCGAGCCCGCCAATTTCCTTGGGCGCGCTGAAGCGAGCCGTTAGAAACACTCGAATGCCATAAGGACGGAACACGTTCGCCAGCGCCGCCGATTTTTCCAGATACGCCGGCGTCAGGCTGGTCGCATTCGCGTTGACGTTGGTGAGCACCGTGGCATTCACACCGAGCGATGCATTCGCACGCGCGTAGTCGGTATAGCGCGGATCGAGGTAATCCGGCAGCTTGTGCCAATCCCACAGCGACGAGCCGGCATAGCCGCGCTCGACGTTGCGATCTAGATTGTCCCAATGATTCAACATGCGCAGCTGCACGCGCGAAGACTCGCTGGTGTCCAGCTTGTCGAGCGGCTGCTGTGTCTGCAGCAACCTCAGGAAGTGAAACACGCCATACAGCACGCCGACATCGTCGTTGGCGGCAATCGCGATCACGGGCTGACCACCCACGCGACGCTGCCGAATGACGTAGCCCTGCGGCGTGAGGCTCTTCAATCCGAGATCGAGCTCGGCGAGTTGCGTTTGTGATTTCGGCGTACCGACCAGCAAAGTGCCAGCGGTGGTCACGCGATCCGCCAGCGTGGGCTTTTGTGACAACAAGCCCTCGAGGCCGCGAGTCAGCTCGTTCTTCGCCGCAACCAGCGTCGGTGACGACGTTGGCATCACCAGTTGCGCAGCCGCCGGTGCGTAAAGCGCGCGTTGCTCGGCAGACAGCGGACAATAACGCAGCCACAGATCGTAGCCGTCTTCGGCAAAGGCGGGTTGAGAGGCTATCAGTAGAGCCAGCCATCCCAGCGTCGTTCGCAGCAGGGATCTCGAACGCGTGAGCCGCGCGCGCAGACCCGGAACGCCGCCCAGAACGTCAGCTGCAGCCATCATTTCCCCCTAACATCGCGTGGTCATCTGGAAACGGGATTTTTGGTAACGGTATCACGGCGTATCGCCACGCTTCCACCCCGTGCCGACCCGGAGCAATAATGCACATCGATCAGGTGGGCAATCATGTGGCCGTCGGCCGCGGGCCGAATCAGTAATTACAGATATTCATGCAAACCGCTCCTCGACGCGCTCGCACCTCCGGCAGTTCGACTCGACGCAAAGGCGCCGCCGTCACCATCCATGAAGTGGCCGAGCGCGCCGGCGTTTCGCCGATGACCGTGTCTCGTGTCGTCAATGGCAACGCCAACGTGCGTAGCGCCACGCGCGAACTGGTGATGAGAACGGTGCGCGAGTTGAACTACACGCCGAACGCGGCGGCCCGTTCGTTGGCCGCGGCACAAGGCACTCGCATCGCTTTGATCTACACCAACCCCAGCTCCGCTTATTTGAGCGAGTTGCTGGTGGGTGCGCTCGACGGTGCCAGCAAGGCTGCGACTCAGCTGGTTCTCGACACCTGGGATCACATGACCCGCGCTACAGAACGCGCGGCCGCTCGCAAGATCGCGCAGAGCGTCGCCGGCGTCATTCTTCCTCCGCCACTGTGCGAGTCCAAAGCTGTTTGCTCCGAACTGGTGGCTGCTGGTATTCCCGTGGTCGCAATTGCATCGGGGCGGTTTCAACCGGATATTTCCGGCGTGCGCATCGACGATTTCCGAGCCGCGCAGGAAATGACCGAACATTTGCTGTCGCACGGCCACTCGCGCATCGCCTTCATCAAAGGCCACCCGAACCAGACCGCGAGCGGCCTACGCTATGAAGGATTTCAAGCGGCGATGGCGACCGCCGGCATTCCCATCGATCCCACGATGGTGCAGCAGGGTTTCTTCACTTATCGCTCAGGCCTCGAAGCGACGGAAAAGCTGTTGGCGCGCAAGAAGCCTCCGACTGCGATCTTCGCGAGCAATGACGACATGGCGGCCGCCGCAGTCTCGGTGGCTCACCGACGCGGCATGGATGTACCCCGCGACATATCCGTCGTCGGTTTCGACGATACGCCGACTGCGACCACAGTCTGGCCCGAGTTGACGACGATTCGGCAACCGATCGCGGCCATGGCTGCATCGTCGATCGAGCTACTGTTACGTAGCATCCGACGCCGTAAGGATGGCGAGGCGCGCGTGGTGGTCGACCACGTAGTTGCCCACTTGCTGGTGAAAAGGGACTCGGTCGCACCACCGATATCTACCTGAGCCCCTACGCATTTTTGCGCAAACTCCCCTCGCGGGAGCGTGCTGATTCGCGATACTTCGCGCTTGAATTTTGATAGCGCTATCAACTACGCTCGCGACCATGATGGGGCCATTGCAGCTCCAGCCTATACACTCACTAAATTTAGACGTCATCTCAGGGGGCGCGTCCTTATGTCACAGGGATTTCCCAATGCTGAACAAAATCCGCCCGTAGAGGGCGCGCTGGTGCGAGGTCTCGCACTGGTCGCGGCACTCGGCGGTTTGCTGTTCGGCTATGACACGGCAGTGATTTCCGGCGCGGTCGGCGCCATCGACGCGAATTTCGTTGCGCCTCGTGGCTTGAGCGAAACCGACGCCAACAGCTTGTCGGGCTGGGCGATCTCGTGCGCTCTGCTCGGTTGCGTGATCGGCGCTGCGCTGGCCGGCCCGATGTCACAACGCATCGGTCGCCGCGGCGGTCTGCTCGTTTCGGCGGTGCTGTTCATGCTCTCCTCGGTGGGTTCCGCCTATCCGGAGTTCGGTTTTCTGTGGATCGGCGGCGATGGCCCCGAAGCGCTGACCGCCTTCATTCTTTATAGAATCCTGGGCGGCGTCGGCATCGGCGTGGCTTCGATGCTCTCACCGCTGTACATCGCCGAAATCGCGCCGCCCCGGCAGCGCGGCCAGCTGGTGACGTATCAGCAGGTCGCCATCGTCGGCGGCATGACGCTGGTGTACTTCGTGAATTGGTTCATCGCTTCGCAGGGCGACGATCAGTGGGTGCTCAGCACCGGCTGGCGCTTCATGCTGCTGTCCGCCGCCATTCCCGCGGCGTTGTTCTTCGCGCTGTTGCTGCTGGTGCCGGAAACCCCGCGCTGGCTGGTGATGAAAGGTCGCATGGACGACGCGCGCAAGGTACTGGCGCGCCTGTCGAATGAAACCGAGGCGCGCGTCGTGCTCAAGGAGATCGACGAGTCGCTGCGTGAGCGCAGCGGCCGATTGTTCGCTTTCGGCGCGCTGGTCGTGTTCGTCGGCATCATGCTCTCGGTGTTCCAGCAGTTCGTCGGCATCAATGCCGTGTTGTACTACGCGCCGCTGATGTTCCAGAACATGGGCGCGTCCACTGACAGCGCACTGTTACAGACCATCATCGTAGGCGTCGCCAACATCGTGTTCACGCTGGTTGCGTTGGTGACAGTGGATCGCTGGGGCCGCAAGCCGCTGCTGATCCTGGGCGCGCTGATGATGGCGGTGTCGATGATCGCACTCGGCTTCCTGTTCTCGAGCGGCAACGTGGGCACGGCGGCGCTGATCGCAGTGGTCGCGTACATCGCCGGCTTCGCGCTGTCGTGGGGTCCGGTGGTGTGGGTGCTGCTGTCGGAGATCTTCCCGAACGCCATCAAGGGCAAAGCGATGGCGCTCGCGGTGGCCGTGCAGTGGATCGCCAACCTGTTCGTATCCTGGTCGTTCAAGGTGCTGGACGGCAACTCGACGTTGACTGCGATGTTCAACCATGGTTTCTCGTACTGGATCTATGGCGTCATGAGCGTGCTGGCCGCGCTGTTCGTGTGGCGCTTCGTTCCGGAGACCAA
>JBEVKA010000188.1:0-3584 GCA_040509855.1 Steroidobacter sp. | reverse complement strand
CGCCTGACCGCATCGAAGCTCACGCCGCTGATGCCTTCGAGATAGGCGAACTGGGCCTCGCCATTGTGACGCAGCCAGCGGTGCGGCATGCGACTGGCGCCGCTGATGCCGCTCAAGAAATCATTGCCGGCATCGAACACCCACTGATCGGTCTGTCGCAACGGGCTGTCCGGATAGCCGCAGAAGGTGCAGTGAATGCCCACACCTTCATTGTCCCAACGCGACAACTCCTTTGTTTCCTGCGACAGCATCGCGCCGAAGCGAGCGCGCGTGAGCCCGTTGTTCTCGCCTTCGTTCCACGTGCCATCGATGCGGAACTGATCGACGTCATCTTCCACGGCCCAGCCACGACGCAACATCACGTGCGCGCGACTGTTGGAAGTATTGAGATAATCGGAGACACCCGCGGGTGTGACGGCAGGGTTCTGCGCAACGCCGTCGATCTGCTGCTGGCCGCTGTAGATGTTGGGGTTGGCAGCTTCGAAGCCGCTGGCGTAGGGCAGGATCTCGCCCGGCATCAATTGCAGGCGCACGCGATTGGCATAACCGATGAGCGACAGCTGGTCGCCGCCGCCGTTGTTCGCGTCGCGCTCGGCGTCCGACAGATTCACATCGAAGGACAGGTTCAGCGAATCGTTCACGTCCCAGCTGACATTGAAGCCATACGCGGCGGTCTCTGTCAGACGGTCGAATTTTTTCGCGTGCATGTCAGTTGCGAGGCCGACTTCCTGATACAGATCGATGATCGTACCGTTCTCGTCTGTGCGCACATCTTCCAGGTTTGGCGCCGTGAACCAATGGCCGAACGACGTGGCGTCGGTCTCGATGTCGAAATCCGAATACAGCGCATCGGCGGTGACGCGAACGCTGTCGTTCGGAGCGAACTGCAGCACCAGATTGCCGCCTTTGCGAGTGCGTTCCTCGAACGTTACTTTGTGATCGTAGTTGCGCGCGAGGAAGGTGTTGCCGCTCCAGCCCGCGCCGCCATTGATCTCGCTTTGGGGAATGTCGGTGTTCTCCAGCCAGCCGTCCGTTTGCGCTTGATTCAAGCGCGTCTGGCGCTCCTGATACGACAGCGCGATCAGTACGCCGAAGCGGTCGTCGGCGAATGTATCGGAGATCAACACCGACGCCTGCGGCGTGGTGTGCTCGCTGTTCTCGTCGTAGAGCTCCTTGATGCTGCCGGCGATCTTGAACTCGCCGATGTCGAGCGGCCGCGCGGTGGTGATGTTCACCGTCGAGCCGATGCCGCCGGATTGCATGGTGGCGGTGGAGGTCTTGTGAACCACGATGCCGCTCACCAGTTCCGAGGCGAGCGTGTCGAAGCTGAAACCGCGGCTGAGATCCTCGGATGCGATCTGGCGGCCGTTGACCAGCACCGTGTTGAACTCGGGGCCGAAGCCGCGCACCGTGATCGCCTGGCCTTCGCCGCCGGAGCGATCGATGGACACGCCGCTGATGCGCTGGAGCGATTCGGCGAGGTTGGTGTCCGGAAACTTGCCGATGTCTTCGGCCGAGATCGCGTCGACCACGCCGCCGGCCTCGCGTTTCACGTCTCTGGAACGCGTCATGCTGGCGCGAATACCGGTGACGGTGACTTCTTCCAGCACGCCTTGTTCGACTTCCTGCGCGAGTCCTTCGCGAGCGCCGAACACCGCCGCCATGATGGACATCATGGCATGAGACAGTTTGTTTCTCTTGAGCACGGTCCCTGATCCCCCAATCGTCTGTTCCGCAACGAAAGAGAGCTGACCGTTCGCGCTGACCGCCATCTTGACCGAGGTATTCGCGAGCAGGCGCGCGATGGCCTCCTCGATGGAATATTCCCCGACCAGCCGGTTGGCCGTGATCTCGCTGACTTTCTCGTAGGGAAAGATCAGCGTCAGATTGGCTTGCTCGGCAAAGGCCGTCAGCGCCAGGTCCGCTCGTTGCTGAGGGATGTCGAAATAGATGACTTCATCCGGCCGACTGCCCGCCCACGACGCCGCCACGGGCACAGCAAGGAGCCCGGCGGCGAGCAAGGCGCGCAGCGCTTTCGAATCGTCCTCAGGTGCGAATTTTTTCCTCGCACGCTGAAGGGACGAGTGACTCGGGGATTTCCGCCATACGTGGCGTGAGCGCATGGCTTAGGGGGCCTTCAGCAGCACTCTTTCGGCGTCGGGCCGTTCGGAATCGATGTTGAAATTCTGCTTCAGGGTGGCGAGCAGCCCGTCGACGTCGCCGGCCTTGAACAGCCCGCCGATGCGCAACTCCTTGAGCCGCTCATCGGCGATCTCGAAGCGCACCGGCGTGTAGCGGCTGACTTCGGCGATCGCGGCCGACAGCGTTTCGCCGCGGAAGATGAGATTGCCCTGGCGCCAGGACAACTCCGCGGACAACACCGAATCATCGACCTTGGCGACGGTTTCCCGATCCGCGCCCAGCAGAACTCTTTCGCCCTTGGTCACGGTTCGCGGAGTGGCGCCGACTGTCGGCGTAGGCGCGACGGCGGATCCAGCTCCTTCGCGTTCGACATCGTCGACCACCATCACCGTGCCTTCGGTCACGATCAGCTCGACCTGCGCGTCGTCGATGATCTGCACGTTGAAGGCCGTGCCGACGGCGCGCAGGATTTTTTGCCCGGCCATCACACTGAGTGGCCGGCTCGGGTCGTGCGCGACCTCGATGTTCAACTCGCCGCGTTCGAGCGTCAGCAGCCGCTGCGTGCCGCTGTAACTCACTTTGACCAGGCTGTTGGTATTGAGCGTCAGCACCGACCTGTCCGACAGTCGCACCGTGGAGCGTTCGCCGATCGCCGTTTCATAAACACTGGTGACACTGGCGGCGACCCGCTCGGAGGCGGGCAGGCTGAGCAGATCGGGGGAATATCGCGTCACCAGCCAGCCGGCGACGATCAGCATCAGCACCGACGCGGCGAGTGCCGGATACAGCATCTTGCGACGATCAGGCTGCTGCGGTTGTGGGAACAGCTCGGTCAGCAGCGACAGGCTGTCCATCTTGTCCCACAGCGAGGCGAGCTGCAGCAGCGTGTTGCGATTCTCGGCGTTTTGCGCGAGCCAGCCCTTGAGTTCTTGCTCCTCGGCTGGCGACAAGCCGCGGTCGAGCTTCGCGAGCCAGTCGCTTGCCGTGTCGACGCGTCGCTTCTGCGTCGGCAGTGAATAAACGTTGGTCACGGCTTGCCCCTCTTCAAAGCGACGGTCGGCCTGCGCGATTCGAGGTTCGGGGCCGGCTCGGGCGCGGTGCGCGCCAGGATGAACGAGCTGCAACGCTTGATGCCGTAGGCAATGTGCTTTTCCACCGTGCTCTCGCTGATTTCGAGCGTTTGCGCGATCTCTCTTTGCGAATAGCCGTACACCTTGCGCAACACGAAAACGCGCCGGCATTGCAGAGGCAACTGTTGGACAGCCGCGCAAAAGATCTCGAATTCCTGTTTGGCAGCGAGCTGCTCGTAGATGTCGAGCCCGGACTGCAATGCTTCGTGGTCGTCGCGCTCTGCATCGTCGCCTTCCAGGCTGACGGTGGTGCGCGACTCGCTGCGTTTGATGTGATCGAGCGCCAGGTTGCGTGCGGTTCGATACAGGAAC
>JBEVKA010000187.1:0-12879 GCA_040509855.1 Steroidobacter sp. | reverse complement strand
GATGCGTTCGAGCGCGGGCGTCGGCACTGACTTCAGAGCGGACAGTGCCTCGAGGAACTGCTCGCGATCATCTGTTTCGATGCCGGGCATGTCGATCACGTTCGCGAGTTCGCGACGACGCTGGATGAAATCCGCTCGCGCCAGCTCGGGCAGCGCCAGATAGGTTACCTGCAGTAGCTGCGCGCCGAGGCGATCGAGTTCGGGGCGCAACTCTTTGTTCAAATCACGCACTCGGTCGGTGTCGCGTCCCGTCTTGCGCCACGTCGCGAGGAAATGTTCCTGCACATCGCGCGCCATGCGGATTTGCAGTGAGAACAGCTCACGGGCCGAGGTTGCATCGATGCCGAGTCGCTGAGCTTCAGCCACGCTCGCGTCGAGCACTTTCTGCTCTCTCGCGGCATCGGTAACGGGCACGTTGTTGGCGTGCTTCCAGGCAGCCACATCACGCATCACCGAGAGGCGCGCTTGCGCCAGCTCGAACACACGACGAACGTCGTCGTCCGCCGAACCGATCGCCGCCGGCTCGGCGCGCGCAACGACCGCTGCAATCAACAGAACAAGTGTTGCGATGAAATGGTGGTGCAGCGACATGGCCTCTCCTTAGGACGCAGGAATTTAGCACTCCCTGCCAGGCGGCCATAAAAAAACAAAACCCGCCAGGGCTCCCACCCTGGCGGGCTTGCACAGCGGCTGGGCTGTGGGTCAGCGCTTGTCGAGAGGCGCGACCAGGTCGAACAGGCGGCTCAGCAGCGAAGGCTTGAAGCCTTCCACTTCGAGATCGCCACTGGACATCGGCGGAATGTCGCTCAGGTTCAAACGAACTTCTTCTTCGCCACGTGGCGATGAGAAGTCATGCGCTCGCGCTACGGGCGCGGGCTGGCGAACTTGAGCATGAGACTGACTATGAGGTTGGGCCTGATGCTGAGCATGAGGCTGGGCCTGAGGCGGAACGGGACGGGAAGGCGCGGCCGCGGCGTTGCGACGAACCTGGTTGTGGGCGGGGCTGGCTGCGCTCATCAAAATCCTCCGTAGCAACGAACGGGCACAAGGAACTATTGGCTACACTAGAGCAAGCTCGACGCGCGGCGTGTGAGGCAAATCACGTTCGGATTGGGCTGTGCGTTACGCGGCTTGTTATGTCGAGCACGCATGTCGCAACCCACCGACGTTTCCTGCCCCTGCGCGTCAGTGTTGTCGCGTCAGTGTCATTTGCAAAAAACGTTTTCGCGCAGCGGGGAAATGTGGATGAAGCTTCTCGTGTCGCTCACGCAAATATTTTTCGCCTCGATCGTGGTGTTCACGCTGGTCGCATGCTCGAAGGAGTCATCGCCACCGGCGGCAGCGCCATCGACGCCGCTGGTCGAGCAAGGCGCGGCCGACGCCGAACCGGCGCGCATCGAAGAATTTCGCGGCAAGTTCTCGCCCGGTGGCATCGAGGCAAACTATGTCGCGACATTCAGCGATGGTCGCATCGAGAAAATGCAGGAGACGCGTCAGCCCGACGCAGGGATTGGCGCCTATGAATTTCGCGGCGCGCGTTTGATGAAGTACCGAGGCGCGGCGTTGAAGTCGGCAGCGAGCATCGAGCTGGAGTTCGACCAGCAAGGCAAGGTGCTGGTGGCGCGTGCGGGCGACACAGAAGTGAGCATGGACGAGATCACGGCGATCCGCGATCGAGCGCAGTCATTACGCAGTCATGCAGTCGCGCACTTCGACGTGCGCGGACACGACAAGCCCTAATCCCGGCGCAGAGGCAATCGAATCTCGACGCGCAATCCGCCCGTCGCCGCGTTCTGAGCGCGTACCTGACCGCTATAGAGACCGACGACTCGCGCGGTAATCGCGAGCCCGAGGCCGGTGCCGCCTGAGTCCCGATCGCGGGATTCGGCCGTTCGATAGAAGGGCTCGAAAATCTGTACCAGCTCGGCCTCCGGCACGCCCGGGCCGTGATCTTCGATGACGATCAGGGCGTCGCGATTCTCACCCTGCAGCGACACCGCAACGGCCGAGCCCGGCTTGGTGAAGCGCACGGCGTTACGCAGCACGTTCTCGATGGCGCTGCGAATCAGATCGTGATCGCCGTTCATCCACAGATTCTCGGCCGGCGTCCAGTCGACCTGCTTTTCAGCGGCGCTGGCTTCGAGCCGCGCGTCCTCGACGACTTCACTCAGCAGGCTGGTGAGATCGATGGGATCCAACGGCAGCGTCGGCTTGGCCGCGCGCAATTGCGACAACTGCAGCATCTGGCCAATCAATGTATCGAGACGCTCGGCTTCCAGTTCGATGCGATCCAATTGTTTGGTGATGTCCGCCTGCGGCCGACGCGCGAGACCCAACGCCACACGCAATCGCGCCAGCGGAGAGCGCAATTCGTGCGACATCGCGCGCAGTAGATCTTCCTTCGACGCGATCAGTGTGCGGATGTCCTCCGCCATCGTGTCGAAGTCACGCGCGAGCACACCCAACTCGTCACGACGACTGGAAAACTCCTCGCCGACGCGCGCTTCGAGATTGCCCGCCGCGAGCGAGCGAGCGCTCGACTGCAAACGTTCCAGCGGCTTGCTGATATATCGCGCCAGCCACCAGCACATCAGACCGCTGATGACGAGCGCGAACGCCAGCACCACCACGCGAACATCGGACGACAGCAGCGGACTCAGCGGTCCGGTCGCGCCGATCATCAACGTATAGACACTGCCATCACGATCGGTGAACAGCGGCGTGAGCAATAGAGGATCGTCTCGTCCGCTGGGTGGTGGCTCGCGACCGAAAAAGCCCGCGTCACGCAATCGATTCGCGTAGCTGCGATAGGTGGGCGGCAGCGGCCGCTGCAGAATGTCCTGGCCGCTCGCACCGACGATGTAGAAATGCCGGCCGGGATATCGATCCTCGGTCTCATCGATCCAGCGATGCAGCTCTTCCATGCCGCCCACCAGCAGGCGATTGGATGCCTCGACCACCAGCTGCCGGTTATTGGGCCATGCGGCCTGATCGCGCTGAAAGCGATACCACGCGACGCTGGCCGTGGTGGCGAGCACCAGCAACGTCGCCAGCCAGAACGAAATGAAGATGCGAAGAAACAATGATGGCACGGCAGTCCCTGACCAGCCTCAGATGCGAGTTTCGGCGCGCGCCTCGCCGGTCGCGATCAACACATAGCCCGCGCCGCGAATGCTGCGAATCTCGGGCAGTCCATTTTCTCCCAGGCCAAGCTTGCGGCGCAGATTGCTGACGTGAGTATCGATGCTGCGATCGTAGGGCGTGAGCCGGCGACCCAGCACGCGTTCAGTCAGCGATTCACGCGATTGCACCTGCCCGACCGCGCGCATCAACACTTCGAGCAAGCGCAGCTCCGTGCCGGTGAGTCGCACCGATTGTCCCGACAACGTCACTTCGAACGTCGCGGGATCCAGACGCAGCGGCCCGACGCTGACCGGATGAGCTGGCGTGTCCGCGTCGCGAGGCGAGAACCGGCGCAGCACTGCTCGCACGCGAGCGACCAGCTCGCGCGGATTGAAAGGTTTGGAGAGGTAATCGTCCGCACCGAGCTCCAGGCCAACGATGCGATCGACGTCGGCGCCATGCGCAGTGAGCATGATGACCGGCACCGACAGGCTGTGACGTAACCGACGCAACACTTCGAAGCCGCTCAGCGACGGCAACATCACATCCAGGATCACCAGATCGAACGGATGCGAATCGCCGGTGAGACGCTCCAGCGCCTCGGCGCCGTCGCGGACCAGGGACACCTGAAATCCCTCGCCGGTCAGATACTCGGTGAGCATCTGGCCGAGCTCGCGGTCGTCATCCACGATCAATACGGAAGCGGGCAAAGTCATGGTTCGATCCATTGGTGCGCTCGTCTAGGCTAGCGCGGGCCGGAACATCGCATATCGAAAAAGCATCGGTTGCGAAGTTTCGTCAAGTTACACCGACACCGCGGCGACCTGTCTCTCAACCCCGCAATAAAGCCGCGTAAAGCGAGCCCGGCTGGCGGATGTCCGAAGTTTCCGGGGTACCCGTCCTCCCGCAGGATGGCGCACCCTCTCGGGCGGAACCGGGCCTGCCGCTCCGCGTTGATTGAGGGCCGAAGAGACGAGCGAATATCACGAGGAGACGAACATGACCAAACTGATTGCCCTGCTGGCCGCGACTCTGCTGTCGGTCACCGCGTTTGCCGGCGACAAGGAACACAAGGAGCATGGGACCAAGTCCAGCGCCCTGACCTTCGATTCGCTGGACAAGAACGGCGATGCTCAGATCAGCAAGACCGAAGCATCTGCCGACAAGTCGCTGGCGGACAGCTTCGCCTCGGCTGACACCAATGGCGACGGCTACTTGAGCAAGAGCGAGTACACCGCGCGCACCAAGAGCTGAACCGCGCAGTAATCGCGACGATCCCGAAGCCCCATCGCGAATGCGGTGGGGCTTCTTCGTCTGTAGTGCCGCATCTGTAGTAGGCTGGACCCACTATGGCAGTCCCCTGGCTACAGATCGTTCAGCTGGTTCCGTCCATCGTCGAGGTGTCGCGCGAGCTGCTCAAGCGCACCAAGCGACTGCCCGCGCCGGAACAAACATCGTTACCGCAAAGCGCGGATGAGCTGGCGCAGCGAGTGCTGACGCTGGAAGAGAACGAACGTCGGCAAGCCGAGCTGGTCAGCCAAATGGCCGAGCAGATGTCCAATCTCACTCGCGCAGTCACGACACTCCATCGTCAGATCACGTGGCTGAGCGGCATCAGCGCCGTGGCGATCATCGTTGCGCTGGTCGCGGTCGGCATCGCCGCGACCAGATAAAACACTTCAATTATTTCTTCGCCGCCTGATACAGCGGCAACACACGCGGAATGTTCTTTTCCAGATCGCGAATGCGCGACTCGCCCGACGGGTGCGTGCTCATGAATTCCGGTGGCCCACCGCTGCCGCCCTTCGACATCTTCTGCCACAGCGTCACCGCAGCGTTCGGGTCATAGCCAGCACGAGCCATCAATTCGAGACCGATGCGATCTGCTTCCGCTTCCTGCTCGCGACTGTGCGGCAAGGTGAATGTCACAGCGGAGATCTGGCTCGCCAACTCCATCGTGGTCTGCTGAGCGCCGGTCGCGATCGCTACGCCGGCGAGCACCATTTGCTCGGCATAAGCGCGAGACAAACGTTCGCGCGAATGCTCACGTAGCGCGTGAGCGATTTCATGTCCGATCACCGCCGCGAGCTCCGCGTCCGTGGGCTTCACGACGTCGATCAGCCCCGTGTACACCATGATCTTGCCGCCGGGCATGCAGTACGCATTCACGTCTTCGGAGGTCTGCACGTTGACTTCCCAATTCCAACCCGCTGCGTCGGGACGAAACGTGTTGGTCTGGGGAATCAGTCGCTGCGAGATCTTTTGCACTCGCTGGTATTCCTCGCGATCCGCGTTGAGCATGCCGGCGGAGCGCGCCTTGCTCACTTCCTGGTCGTACGCGACCTTGGCACCCTGATCGACCTTCTCGGCCGACACCATCATCACTTGTTTGCGATCCACGCCGATCGCGCCGGGCTGCGTGGTCTGCACCGTCTGGCACGCCGCCGCCAGCAACGCGATTGCACCGATGAACGAGGCGCGAATGAACACGCGAATCTGCCTGCCGATAGTCATGTGGGGACCCTCCTTATGCCCGTAATGTATTTATTGCTTGGGCGGTTCCGGATTGCCCGCCGTGACGTAACGCGCCAGCCGCTGTAACTGCCCGCCGAGCACTTCATCGACGATCGGCGCCCAGTCCGCCAGCGGCCGGTCGGCGAAACCGCCGACGTTGTATGTGAACGTGATCTTGGTGCCGCCGGCGGCGGCCTCGATCTGCCAGGTCATCACGCCGTTGACGCCGAATTCCTGCAGCGGTCCGAGCGCGCCGTTGATGCGCAATGTTTTTGCCGGCTGCGCGTACACCACGTGACCGTGTTCGATGCCGGCGTACAGACTGAGTTTTTCGCAGAAGCAGCCGCGCACCACCGGTTCGAGCGTGAGATTGCGCGCGTCGCCGGAATACGTGTGCTCGGGATCCCACCACTTGGAAATATCGGATAGCGCGGCCCAGATCACCGGCGGCGCGACGTTGGGCGTCTCGGCGATGTGGCGCAGGCTGAAGCCGTTCGGCCCGGCGCTGACGATTTCGGCGCGCGCCGCGTTCGCAGCGAATATCGACAACAAAACCGCAGACATCCAACTCGTCCAGACCGCAGCTCGCATCTTGTTTTCCTCCGCCATCGGGCGCGCGCATGGTAATACGCTGCGCGCCAGGGATGGTACGCTACGCCCATGACCGACAAAAAACCCGGCAAGAACAAAGCCCGCCCGGCCAAGACCTCGGCGCGCAAATCAGCAAACAGCGCCATTCCGGAAGCGCATGCGCAATCGCCCTCGGTCAGCCAGCAGGAGGCACAGCAAGCGGTCGAAGTGCTGCTGCGCTGGGCAGGGGAAGATCCCAAACGCGAAGGCCTGCGAGACACCCCGACCCGCGTGGTGCGCGCCTATCGCGACTGGTTCTCCGGCTACTTGAGCGATCCTGCCGATTACCTGCGCCGCACGTTCGAGGAAGTCGAAGGCTATGACGAGATGATCGTCCTGCGCGACATCGAGTTCGAGTCGCATTGCGAGCATCACATGGCGCCCATCATCGGACGCGCTCACGTTGGCTATCTGCCGACCACCAAGGTGGTGGGCATCAGCAAACTGGCGCGCGTGGTGGACGGCTACGCACGGCGCTTTCAAGTGCAAGAGAAACTCACCGCGCAGATTGCTCGCTGTATAAACGACGTGCTCAAGCCTCGCGGCGTTGGCGTCGTCATCAACGCGATCCATCAGTGCATGACCACCCGCGGCGTGCACAAACGCGGCGTCTCGATGATTACCAGCAAGATGCTCGGCGACTTCCGCGAAGACGCCCGCACGCGCAACGAATTCCTGCGCTTCATCGACATCGGCAACCCGTAAGCGCTCGGTGCGCGGCCCGCGCACTTAACACTCGGCACCCATGGTTCGGGGTCTCCCCGAGCCAGCGTCACACCCATTCACTCGCCCGTCGGCGAGTGTGACGGAGTTCTCGTTAGCGCTGTGTCGCGCGTCCTAGGATCGGCTTCGTGGCATAGCGAACGTCGGATTCGGTGATCCCGTCACTGAACCGACCCGCGAGATGAGGTTGAGCATGTGAACGCGGTCGCCCAAACGATGACAGAACAAACGCCGGTCAGGGAACGAGTCCGCGTACGAGCCGAACACATTTCGCTGGAAGCCAGCGCCGACGAAAGCTTCCTCCAGCCGCAAAAACGCGGCATTCGCAAGGTCCGCTGCGACTACGCCTTGCACAGCAAGCTGCGTGGCTGCGTCACCAAGCTGGCGCTGCTCGAAGATCATTTCCTGGCGGTGCAGCTGGTGCGCCCCGACGTCGAGCCGAAAAAATATGAATTCGATCTGCGCTTCGCGAACGCCAAACCGGTGATCGTCCGGCACGTCGCGTGGTTCTGGCTCGGGCTCGCGGTCAGTCTCGTTGCTTTGGCGGCAGCCGCGTTGTGGATGCTGTGGCCTCAAACCGCCGCTGATTGGATCGCTCCCGTGCCACTGACTGCGATCGCGGCGCTGATGGCTTCAGGAGCATCGGTGCTGATGTTCCTGCGGCGTACGACGGAGTCGCTGGAGTTCTGGAGCGTGCATGGCCAGGTGACATTGGTCAGTGTCACCGGCGCGATCGGCAGCACGCGCGGCGGCAAGAAATTCTTCGTCGAGCTCATCAAGAGCATCGGCGCCGCCAAGACCGCTCGCCCACAACCCGCGCAACAGTTCCTGCGCGATGAAATGCGTGAGCATCATCGACTACGCGAGATCGGAGCGCTCAGCGAAGCACAATACGAAGCGAGCAAGAGCCGGATCCTGTCGTCACACTGACGCAGGCACGATGTTTCTTTGTTTGAACTGCGCGACGTCGATCACCGCACGCAGCGGCAGGTGATCCGACGCGCGTCGCGCCAGCTGACTGCGATGTACGTTTACTGAAACGATCGCCTGCACTGGCCGCACCCAAATTCGCGTCAGCGCCAGGAACGGCGCGAAGGAAGGAAATTCCGGCGGCGCCAGCGCCTCACCCAGAATGTTGTGAGCATCGCGCAGCGTGCCGGCGCGTGGGAACCATTCGTTCATGTCACCGAGCACGACAGTCGGATGATCGGGCGGCGACGATGCAATGGCGGCGAGCAGATGACGCCACTGAAAGCGCCGCTCGGATCGACTGAGCCCCAGATGTGTCGCGATCACGCGTAGCGCGCGACCACCGACATCCAGCTCGACATCGAGCGCACCTCGCGGCTCCAGCCATTTGCCGTAACTGAGATCATGCCGATGCACGCTGATGACGGGAAAGCGAGTCAGCAACGCGTTACCGTACTCGCCACTGTGTCGCACGATGCGCAGGCCAGGCACTGCCGCCATTTCCATCGCCTGCGACAGATATTCCAGCTGCTGGGAATCCTCTTCCTCGCCTGGCTCGTTGTCGACTTCCTGAAGCGCGTAGATGTCACATTCCAATTCGCGCAGCACATCGGCGATGCGCGACGGCGAGCGGCGACGGTCGAGCCCGACGCAGCTGTGAATGTTGTACGAGCCGATGGAAATACGGCGCACGCCCGGCGGCGGCGCTTCGGCGGCACGCTCGCCGTCGATCACGGCTTCAGACAGTTCGCGCGTCGCGGACGCCATGTCGTGGGGTCGATGCTGCCGCCGACAACAGCCAACGCCGCACGAACCAGGTTGCCCCGCCGAGCAGGAACAGCACAAAGGCGATCAGCCAATAGTTGATGCGCGCGGGGTCGTCCATCCAGGTCTGCAATTGATCGCTGAACACCGTCGATGTCAGCGTGCCTGGCAGGATGCCAATCGCCGTCCCTAGCAGGAATTCCCACGGCCGCATGCGAATCGCACCGGCCACGAAACCTTCGACCGCGAATGGCGCGATCGGCACGAGGCGCAGCGCCGTCATCGCCAGCAGCCCTCGACGCCGCAGCACCTGCAGGACTTTGTCCATCTTCGCGCCCGCGAGGCGGCGAATCGTGCCTGGATCGAGCCACTGGCCGGCGACATAACTGGACCATGCCGCCACCTGGATGCCGAGCATCGCCAGCACGAATCCCCACAGCGGACCGAAAGCGATGACCGCGAACAACGTTATCAACGGCCTTGGAAACATCACATAGGACGCCGGCGTGTACGCCAGCACCGTGAGCACCGGCACCCACCACTGCTCGCCGGCTTCGCGCGCCCAACGCGTGATCTGATTGCCATCGAGATACTGAGCCAGCGGCGTGAACTTCCACAGCGCGGTCAAACCGATCAGCACCGCCGCGATCATCGCGAGCTTGCCCCACGACGGGCCGCGACGCGTGCTTTCAGGCTTGTTGATTTCAGATTCGTTGGCCGCCGGCACTTCGCGCTCGCTGCTGGCACTGAAAATCTGCGCCAGGTCGCTCAAGCCGACCGGCTTTTCCGGATCGGCCACGCTCACCACGTTGAGCAGCGCTTCGGAGACCTGCGGCAGCTGAGTGAGCGGCTTCAACGTGCGTCCGTCACGCTGCAAATGATCGATGGCGTCTCGCAGATTGCCTGCGTTTGCGACGGCCTCGCCGATCTGCTCCGGCTCGTATCCCAAATGTTCGGCGAGCAGCAGCGAACGCAGTCCGCGGATCTGCTCCTGGACATCCTTCCGGCCGCGCGCCTCGATAGTGAGATCGCACTCCGTGTCCAGTCCCATGGAACGGTTGGCGAGATTGGCCGAGCCGATGCGCACCACGTCGTCGTCGATCACGATCATCTTGGAATGAACGTCGATACAGGTGCCATCCTTCAATCCGGCAATGAACGGATAGTAGACGCGGAAGCGGTTGTGCTTGTCGGCCTCGCGCAGCTTCGAGATCAAGCGCGTGCGCAAGGTTTGCATGGTCAGCTCTTCGAGCCAGCCGTGGCTCAGCTCTCGAATCACGGCAATGACTTCCGGGCCATCAGGCTCCTGCAGTCGCGCCGCCAGTGCATCGCCGACTTTGTCGGCGGTGAAATATTGATTCTCGATATAGATGCTGTTCTTGGCTGCGGCGACCATATCGACATACAGCGCTTCGATTTCGCGCACACCCGGGCTGCCATTGATCGCCGGCTCGGTGCGCGACACCGCGACCTCGACATCCTGCACGTTGGCTGCCAGCGATTCGGGCCAGCGCGATGTGCGCATTTCCGCCGCGGCCGCTTTACGACGAAACACACGACGTTGTTGTGAAGGAGGCTTCAACGCATCGCCGGTCGCCTTGCGCCAGCGTTCGCGAATGATGTCGCCGAGCGCGCGCGCCGCGTCGCCCTCGACCGCCATCATCAAGTCATGGAACGGTGGATAGGACGCGCCCTTGACATGCCGATGCTCGTTATCGGGCGCATGTGCGTTGGTATCCCAACGCCGGCAGGTGAGATCGATGCCGCCGTTGAACGCCACCATGTCGTCGATGACCACGATCTTCTGGTGATGCGAGCCGCCGGTGGGATGCGTGTTGTCGTAACGAAAATGCACGCGTCGATGCGGCTGCCAGCCCAAGCCGTAAAATGGCCCCCATTCGCGGTCCAGGCCGAAGATCACCGGGTAATCCCAGATCAGCACGTGCACGTGCAGGTGACGATTGTGGCGCACCAGGTCGTTCAAGAACTCGCCCAGCTCCAGCTCGCAATCGTCGTTGGGACCGCGACAGAGCAGCCGCGTGCGGCTGTGGAAATCCCAGCCGGAAATCAGAATGGAACGCTTGGCCTTGCGCGCCGCCTCGACGAAGGCGCGGAAATAATTGTCGCCGTCGACGATGAAAGCCGCCTGGCGCGCGTGCTCCACCCGCCAGCAATTGCGACTGGGCTGGAACAAAGGCGAGTTGACGGAATGCGCGGACATGGCTGGGCGTGCAAGGACGGGAAAGCGGCTGAGATGTCGGCGAAACGCTCGCAGTCAGCGATGGGTTCCGCAGACAGCCGTCGACACACAGACGTGCTCGGGGGTCGTGGCAGGATGCCCGACCCCCGAGTCTCGACTAGTACCCGCGGGACACGTCGACCACCGATAGCATCTTCTCACCGGCTGCGTAGCGCCGGAGATTCTCGCGCACCACCTGGATCTGCGAGTCGAGGCCGAGGTCGGAATCGCTCGCGATGTGCGGCGTGATGATGAGGTTCGGCACCTTCCACAACGGATGATCCGGCGGCAACGGCTCCGGATCGGTGACGTCGAGCGCGGCACCGGCGATCTTCTTGCTCTTCAACGCGTCGACCAGATCGTCGGTGACCACGCTGCCGCCACGCGCGACGTTGATGAAATACGCGCTCGGCTTCATCTTCGCGAACAGCGCCGCGTTGAAAATGCCCTTGGTCTGCGGCGTCAGCGGCGCCGTGTTGACGACGAAGTCGGCTTCGCTGACCAGCTTCGGTAACTCATCGGGCAAGCCGACGTAACTCACATAGTCCGGCCCGGTGCGACCACTCGCGCGCGTCGCGGTGATCTTCATACCGAGCGCGTGCGCACGCTTGGCCACTTCGGTGCCGATGCCGCCCAGACCGACGACCAGCAAGGTCTTGCCATCGACGACGGCCATGCGGCCGGGAGGCGTTTCCCGCTGCCACTTGCTCTGGGCTTGCGCCTGCATGAACAAATCCAACCCGCGCGTGAACGCCAAGGTCATCGCGATGGTGTGCTCGGCAATGATCGGCCCCGTCACGCGCTGCATGTTGGTGACCAGAATGTTTCTTTCCTTCACGCCCGGCACCGACACGCAGTTCTCGACGCCGGCGGTGACCATCTGGATCCATTGCAGCGACTTGGCCGTCGCCAGCAGCTCGGCGTTACAGAAGCCGATCGAAGCATCGACGCCGGCGAGCTTGGATTTCGCCTCGGGTGTGCCGGCGACAATGAATTCGACCTCAGGCACCGCCGCTTGCAGCGTCGACGCCATTTGCGAGGCGAAACCACCGACCACGATGCGCTTGGGCTTGTGCCAGCCCTTGCGCTCCTTCACGGGTGCGTCGCTTTGCTCCAATCCGAAATGTTGAATCACGCCGGCCGCGGAGTTGTCCGCCGCTCCAGCGTTGAACGCAACCAGAGTCATCGCACAGGCGCTCACCGACAGAGCGGCGCGCAGCACGCGGTTCTTCATCCAGGAAACCTCCGCTGAGAAATCGAATTTGTTATCGAGCCGCGTCGTTGCGGATACGCGATCAAGCCACGCCGTGCTGCTTGAACCAGGCCAGCAGTTTTTGCCACGCATCCTGCGCATCGGTCTCGTTGTACGAGGGCCGATAGTCGGCGAAGAACGCATGCGGCGAGTTGGGATACACGATGATTTCCGACTCGGCCTTCGCCGACTTCAGCACGGTGCGCATCTGCTCGACGGTATCGAGCGGAATGCCTTGATCCTTGCCGCCATACAACCCGAGCACTGGCGCTTTGATATCGGCAGCGATATTCACCGGATGCTTCGGCGTGTTGGCGCTCGGGTCGCCGACCAGTCGGCCATACCACGCGGCGCCGGCTTTCAATTGTTTGCTGTGCGCGGCGTACAGCCAAACGATGCGGCCACCCCAGCAGAAGCCGGTGATGCCGAGCTTGGCCACGTCACCCTTGCCGGATTTCTGCGCGAAGTCGACAGCGGCGTCGAGGTCCGCCATCACCTGCTGATCGGGCACCTTGACGACCACGGTACGGATCTCATCGATGCTCTTGAGCTTGGAAACATCGCCCTGGCGGAAATACAGCTCCGGCGCGATGGCGAAATAACCGAGCTTGGCGAAGCGGCGGCAAACATCCTTGATGTGCTCGTGTACGCCGAAGATTTCCTG
>JBEVKA010000186.1:0-3415 GCA_040509855.1 Steroidobacter sp. | reverse complement strand
CGCGACTGCATTGGCTGCCATGGAAGAACAAATCATGGCTGCGGCGGATAAAGCGGCAATCGAAGAGGGCAAGCGCTGGAATGCCGATCCTATTCGCGTCGAGCGCACGCTGTTGGGCGATCGGCCCGCGGGCGCTGGCAGCAGTGATAATCCGGTCGCACAAGCCTGGACCAACGCGGTGATCGCGCTCGGTCAGAAGTCGCCGAAGGTCGTCGCCGCAAGTACCGATGCGAACGTGCCGATGGGGTTGGGCATTCCCGCGATCACCGCGTCGGGTGGCGGGATCGGCGACAAAGCGCATTCGCTCGACGAATGGTACGAGCCGGTGAACGCATGGATTGGACCGCAGGGCGTGCTGTTGACCACGCTGGCACTGGTCGGTGTCGAAGGCGGTCCGAAACCTTTGTTGACCCGGCGCACTTCAGCGAACAAATGAGGTCAGTGTGAATTATCAGCTGCGGCTGGCGACGCTCGCGGACGAGCCTCTCCTGCGTGATCTGATCTCGCGCTCGATTCGCGAGCTGGGAGCGGACGACTACACGCCGGCACAAATCGAAGCGGCCCTGCAGGGAGCGTTCGGTGTGGACACGGCGTTGATTCGCGATGGAACCTATTTCGCCATCGTTACGGAGTCGGGCGAAATTGTCGGCTGCGGCGGCTGGAGCAAGCGTAAGACGCTGTTCGGCAGCGACACGCGCGAGATTCGCGACGACAGCTGGCTCGATCCGGCGACCGAAGCTGCTCGCATTCGCGCGTTTTTCATCGATTCGCGTCACGCACGCCGTGGCCTGGGCCGGCTGCTGCTCGAACGTTGCGAAGCTGAAGCGACGCGTGAGGGCTTCAAGGAATTTGCGCTGATGGCTACGTTGCCAGGCAAGCGCTTGTACGACGTCTGCGGCTACGTAGGTGAGGCATCCATCGAGCACCCGCTGCCGGGTGGACTCAGTATTACGTTCGTACCAATGAACAAATCGCTGCGTTGACCACACAGCGTGCCGCTGTGCGGTTTTTTTCGCGACCCCTGTAGTCACCGCTCGATATCCTGCGTTAGGATGGCCTCGCCGTATACAACAACAGCAGGGATCGCCCTGGCCTGACAACACCGACGCTTTCGAAGCGCGGCCTGCACGGAGGCAGTGATGAAGCACAAATGGCTGCTGATCGTCGGCGTGCTCGTGGTGCTGATCGGCATCGGCGTCTGGAGCGGCAAGGATACATACGCGGCCGCACGCGTCGGTACGGTCTACGTGGCGAAACAAACCTGTTCGTGCCTGTTCGTCGCCAAGCGACCGCTCGACTCCTGCTACACGGATTTCGATACCGAAGCGACGCGTCCGCTCGACGTCAGCGTTTCACAACGGAATGTCACGGTGTCCGCGTTCGGCGGCATGATCTCGGCGCGGGCTCAGTATGAATCGGGGTATGGCTGCCATCCGGTGAACTGAGCCAGCGTCGCCAATGGGGAGGGAAACTCATGTTGCGATCTGTGACGATGATCGTGCTGCTGGCGTTTGCATGCTTGACGCACGCACAGCTCGTGCCTCTACCGCCGCAACCCGAGGATGTTCCCTGGCCCACTCGCGGCTGGCCGATCGGTTCATTGCCGACGGAAATGGATACAACGGCGTTCAATGCCGCGATGGACGATGCGTTCAAGAATCATGCGGAGGGCTTGGGTGAAACGCGTGAAGTGGTCGTCGTTCGCGGCGGACGACTGATCTTCGAACGCGCCGGGCCAGGCTACGACACGCAGATGCCGCTGGTTTCGTGGTCGATGGCGAAGTCGGTAACGCAGGCGCTGGTCGGCATCGCGGCCTCGCAAGGCAAGCTCGATGTCGACCAACCCATGGGCAACCCGCATTGGAAGAACGACGATCGTCGCGCGCAGATTCCGTGGCGTCAGTGGCTGCAAATGACGGACGGCCAGCGTTATCTCGAAATCGAAGCGCCCTCCATCGCGCAGAGCGATGCCTCACGCAAATTGTTTGGTCCCGGCCGGCTCGATGTCGCGCGCTACTGCGCGGATCTGCCGTTGATTCATGAGCCGGGCACCCATTGGAATTACAACTCTTGCGGCATCGTGTTGACGGCGGATGCGCTCACGCGCGCTGTCGTTCCCAATCCAGCTTCACCGCAAGAGCGTCGTGCGGCGATGATGAAGTGGATGCACGAGAGCTTGTTCGATGTCATCGGCATGAGCGCTCAACCCGAGTTTGATGCCAAAGGTCTGTTGTACGGCAGCGCTTTGATCTATGCATCGGCGCGTGACTTCGCCAAGTTCGGGCTGCTCTACCTGCGCGATGGACAATGGGAAGGTCGCAGAGTCTTGCCGGAAGGGTGGGTCGACTTTGCGCGCACGCACGGCACTGGTCAGAACGCGGATATCTACGGCGCGGGTTGGTGGATTGCGCCGAAGGAAGGAACGGGTCGGCCGTATCCGATCCATGTCGACACGGGGCCGATGCGCGACGGATTCAGCGCGCAGGGCTTCGAAGGTCAATACACGCTGGTCGTGCCGTCCAAGGATCTAATCATCGTGCGCATGGGCATGACGCCGGAAAAAGATCTGCGCACCGGTGCGTTGATGCAATGGATGGGCCGCGTGGCGCGAACATTTCCAGCGGTCAGTGCTTCAGGTGAGTAGCCTCACGAAGCTTCTTACTCTCTAGGGCAGCCGCTTCGCCAGCACCACCGAGCCTCGATAGTCGAGTGAGGCACCGGCAATTGCTCCTGCATTGCCGGCATTCCCACCATCCCTGGCGGTCGCACCGGCAAGTGCTCCTGCATTGCCGGCATTCCCACCATCCCGGGCGGTCGCGCCGACAATTGCTCCGGCATCGCCCGGGGCGCGAATAAATTCCACGGCGTCGCCGGTGTCGGGCAGGAGGAAGATGGAGTCACTTTCAGCAGTCAGCGTCAATGTGGCCTGGCCGCCGAAATCGCCCACCAGCTTCGTGCCTTCGGGTCGGAATGTAATGATGAAGCCGGGGAACAATTCGTAGCGACCGGCGACGGCTCGTAACGCTGCCGGCGAAGGCACGAAGTCTTTTGCCGGCGCGCGACGCAGTGTCCACTTCGCGGCGCTGGAGTCGCGCAACGCGCTCCAGCGATCCTGCCTTCGCCACGAGGCATCGAATATACCTGTCGCAACGTTGGCGATGGAGGCATCCATTGTCCCCGGCGGCGGGCGGCGGCCGTCCTGGATGAGCCAGTCGACCGCGCTCATTGGAAAACCCATCGTTAAATGAACCAGCTGCGGTTTCCAGAAGTACAAACCTTCCGGCGAGGTGGCCGTTACCAAGTAGACATAGCGATCCGCCGCCAGCGGGCTGGGATAAATGGCTTGCAACACCGAGTCCGTGACTTTCCATTCGCGTCCATCGACGCGGATGCTGTTGCGAGTCGTCGCGAACGG
>JBEVKA010000185.1:0-11315 GCA_040509855.1 Steroidobacter sp. | reverse complement strand
GATCGAAAGCTGCTGCGTGTTGCCGACCACGACGACCGTGGGCTCGGGGCCGGTGGACGGATTGCCATCGCCGTCGGTCAACACACTCGGCAACTCCGCCGTACGCACGACCGCTTGGTTGCGAATGATCGTGCCCGTCGCCGTGCCATCGTTCACCCGCAGGTCGAACTGCACGACCGCTTGTGAGTTCGGCGACAACGTGCCCTCACCCGCGACCGGCAATGGCGGCGTGCGATCCGTGGAGCTCACATACACACCGGCGGCCAGCGGCGATGAACCGTTGTCCGGCTGCCCCACCGGGAAGTTGTTCAACAAGGTGGAGTTCGCCACATAGGTGGTGAACGGCGGCACGTTGTCGATCAGGCGCACATCGGTCGCGGGAATCGCGCCCGTGTTGTAGATCGTGATCGTGTAACGCAGCGTGTCGCCTGGATCGACCACGCCCGGCGAGCCCAGGTCGTTCACGAGCACGACACGCTTGTCCGCAAACAACAGCGGTGCGTTACCAATCACATCGCGGGTCGGATCGTTGACGATCGGCGTGCGCGGGTCATCGGACGGATAGTCGACGATGCCGACGCCCACAGCGCTCACGAACGCCTGGTTCGAGATCACCGTGCCGTCGGGCAGATCGGGATAGGTCGTCACATCGAACGTGATGGTCGCGACATTGCTCGTCGTGCCAGTGGCGTCCGCGCGCATCCTGCCGGGCGTTGTATCTTCCGGCGCATAGACCGGGATGCCGTCCACGAGCGGCGAGTTGCCGTTCAAATCGGCCAGGGCCGTGCCGTTGATGGTGGTGCTGCCGGCGACGTAGCGCGTGTTCGCTGGAATCTGATCGCGGATCGCCACGTCGACCGCGTTGTCGGTGCCAATGTTCTTGACCGTGATCGTGTAGCGCACGGACTCACCAGCGAGCAGCAGAGTCTGGCTCGCGCCGAGATAACGGCTGGTCTTGAGCACGCGGAATCGCGGCGCCGATGTGATCTGCACCCGCGTCGGATCCTCATCGCCGATCACCACCGGATCGGGAGCCGCGTTGATGGTCGGGTCGTCGCTGCGCGTGACCTCGATGTTGTTCAACAACACCTGCGCCTGGTTCGCGACGTAGCTGTTGTTCGCCAGCACCGGCGCCAGCCTGACTTCGTACTCGACCACGATGAACGAGTTGAGGCCGCCCAGGCTCAGGTTGCGAATGTCCACCAGGCCCGAATTGCCGGCGCCACCGGACGGATTGGTGTTGGAAACATCCGCGCCAGCTGGCACGGTCGCCAGCGTCAGCGAACCGGGCGCGAACGAAGGCGTCGAGTTCAAACGACCCAGCTCATCGCGCAGCGTGAAGTTGGTCACCGGATCGTTGACCAGATTCTCGATGCGGATCCGATAGCGCAGCGTGTCGCCCGGCGTCGCGAGCCGGCCAGGATCCTGGCCGGTGGTGACATTGATGACCGTCTTGTCGAAGCGGAGCACCGGCAGATCCGCCGTCACCGTGTACGCATCCTGGTGATCGAGCACGCCCGGCGTGCCATCCGTCAGCGTGCGCGTATAGGTGCGCACCTCGTCGGCATAGGTCGGATTCGAACGATCGGCGCTGAACCATTCGGTCGCGCCCGCGATGTTGGTCAGCGCCGCGTTGCGCTCGCTGTCGTTGTCGAGATAGGCCTGATAGCGAACGATCAGTCGATTGTTTGGTTCGATCGCGGCTGCCGGCATCAGCATCCGGAAATACAGCACGCAATCCGGCGCGGGCGTGAACGTCGCGGAGAAATCCGTTCCTTCGACCAGCGCTGCGCCAACAGCGGTCGTGCCATCGGCTCGATACATCTGCGCGGTAAATCCATTCGGCGCGTTCTCGCACATGCCGCTGGTCGCCGTGTTCGGCAATCTGTCGGTGAGTGTGAGATCCCACGCACGCCCCGTACCCGTGTTGTGAACATTGAGCGCGAAGATTCCCGGCTGACCCAACGTCATTCGGGCCGGGCCGCTCTTCTGCACGGTCAGCGTATCCGGGCCGACGACGGTCATCGGCTGCGACGTACCGGCCTGGCCCAGGCGCTGGCTCGCATTGTTGTTATTGATGCGATTGAACAGATAGTTCGCGGTATTGGTGAACTGCAATCCCGACACGTTGGTCGCCGTGTCCAGCAGCTGGACCGCAATCTCTAGTTCGATCTGCTCGTTCGCGGGAATGTCGATGCCCACGCCCGCGGTCGGATCTTCGATAATCAGGTTGGTTGCCGTGCCCGTGTTCTGCGGCGTCCACGGCTGCGAACCGGAAATCTTGGTCACGCTGATGAAGCGCATGTCCGCGGCGGAAGCGGTCAGATCGTCCGTGACGCGTACGTCATAGAGCGCAAACGGATAAACAACCGACGGCACACGAATGCGATAGCGGAAGACTTCGCCCACCGCCGCGGTCGGCTGTGTATTGGTCTTCGCGAGCGCCTGCGGAGGCGGCGCAGGTGTGCCGTCGCCGATCGCGATGGCAGGACCGAAGCAGTAGTCGTTCGGCGGCGTGATCGTCGGGCAGCCCGCACCCGTGCGTTCGTAGGTGTTCGCGCCTTGCAGAGATGTCCAGTCGGTGTAGACGCGATTCGCGATGCCGGTGCCCGTATCGGGCGGCGCCTGCACCACGACTCGATACGTCAGCTCGAGGAATGCGCCCGCAGGCAGATCCAAGCTGAGATCGCTGTTCGCTCGTCCCCACAACAGCGGTCCGTTCGGCGCACCCGCAGGAACGGCGACGAAACCTGTGACTGGAACAGTGTTGATCGCGGCCGTCGGCGTGTAGTCGGCGCTCAGCGCCAGCTCGATCGGCAGCGTGTCGATGATGTTCACGTCATAAGCAGTCGCGCCACCGGCGTTCGTGATCGTGACGACGTATTGAACGATGTCACCCAACGCCAATGGATCCGTCGGATTCTTGCCCGGAGTGACGTTGCTCAACTCCTTGACCGCTGTGAGCACCGGCTCGCGCGCCGTGATCGGATCGGCGAGGTAGCTGACGGTCTGGGTCGCACCCGTCTCGCCGTTGCGATATCTGACGTCGACGGAGTTGCGCAACACGTCGTTCGCATCCGTCACCAAGTCGTTGTTGATGCGCGCGAAGTAGTTGATGCGAATCGCCGGCGAGATCGCGGTCGTGGCGCGATCGTTCTCCGACGTCGTCACGACTCTGCCGATCGTCCACGTCGCCGTGTTAGTCGCGCCGTCGGCGGGAACCGCTGTGAACGCAGCTTCACCCGGGGCCTGCCCATTGATGGTGTCGATGCCGACGAACTCATACGTAACATCGAACGTCGTGTTGTTGGCGAGCACATAGCTCACGACGCCCGCGTTGAGTGCGTCCGCGACCGACAGGTTCTCGGTGACGCCTTCAGGCAAGTTGACCACGATCTGGAACGGCCGATGCGAGCCGATCTCCGGCGCCAGCGTCGGGGTGCGATCTGCCTGGGTCACAGTGAGACCAGGAACCGTGACCGATGCACTCGCCTGCGACTCATAGTCGTTGAGCGCGTCACCGACGTTGGGCAACGCGCCGTTGCGCATGCCGTTCGGCGCACCGTCCGCACCGATCGACCCTGCCGAGTTGAGCGCGGTGTTACGGTTTGGCAGTGACGTCCACGCCGCGTAAATCGTGTTGGACAAGACCTTGTGCGGCTGAACGGTGGGAGTGACTCGCACGACGAACGTGAATGTCGTCGTCGCACCTGGGGCGATCGCGAAGCCGGCGGGCCAGTTGAACACAGGCCGATCCGCACCCAGCGTCGTCGTGTCGGCCGTCGGCGGAGTCGCGCCACCGATGTTTCCTACGTAAGCCAGCAAACCGGCGGTCAGATCGTCGAGCACGCGCAGGTTGTATGCGGGGCTGGTACCCGTGTTGGTCGCCGTGACTGTCACCTGCAGCTCGTCGGCCGCGTCGGCATTCACGACGGGAGCAAACGACTTGGTCAGCGCGATGCGCGGCTCGCGCACCAGCATGTCGACCTGGCCAAACGTGAGTTCGACCAGCGTGCCCGCTTCATTCACGTAGCGAGCCGTCACGTTCGTCGCCGGCGTGCCGTTCGAGAGCACGACGCCGTCGTTGGTCACGGCGCTGTTCTCGACACGCGTGATGAAACGAATGCTGAAGGGATAACGATTGTCGGGCGTCGTTCCCTGCGTGATGCGCTGAGTGCCGAAGTTCCATTCGACGATGGAGTCGTTACAGGTCGGCGTGAACGTACCACCCGGCTGGAAGCGTGCGGCGGAGTACGGTGGCGCATCCAAGTTGATCGCCGGAGCATCCGAGCAACGCAGGCCGGCCGGCAGCTCGTCGCGAATGATGAAGTTGGCCAAGCGGGCCACCGGCAACAGTGTCGTCAGCTCGAACTCGACTTCTTCGCCAACCACAACCTGTTGCGGAGCCGGCGGTGTTGGCGCCGGAGTGTGCGACGTACGAGTGATGCGCTTGGGCTGCGTCTGTACGGCGATCATGCGCACACGCGCGACCGCCTGAGCGCTGGTGTGTACGCGAGCACCACCGATATCGCCATTCGGACGGCGATCGATGGTTTGATTGCCGCTCTCGTTGGTGCTGCCGGCCAGCGAGTCGTAACGAGAGGAATAGTTGTTCGTGAACGTCTGCAGCGGCGCCGCGTCGTCGTTGAAGTCCACGCGGTAGTACAGTCTCACCGACTGGCCGGGGTTGATTCGCCGCAGACCCGTGCTGTGCGTATGTGAGAACGTGACGACCGCCGAGCCCGGCGTTGCCGGCATGGTGCAATTGTTGGCGATCGTGCCTTCGCCGTTACCGTCGCCAGCGTCCTGAAGACCGTCGGCGTCGTTGTCGAGCGCATCGCCACCGAACGGCAGCACGCACGCCAGGCCGCTCGGATCCAGCGTGTCAGTCACGACCAGGTCGTAAGCTGGCGCGCGGGCAATGCCACCCGCGGCGGCTTCGTTGGTAACGATGAGCCGATAGATGTAGTCGTTGAACGCATCGCCATCGTCGGCGAGCGTGGTCCAGTTGGTGCACGCCAGGCCGACGCCATAGCGTGTCTCGTTACAAACTTCCTTCACGACCGTGAGCCGCGGCTCGGTGATCGTCAGGTCTTCGCGGCGGATGGGTTCGTTCGGATAGCCGACGGTGGTGGGTCCGAGCGTCGGCGTCCAACGCACGCCGCCGCTTTCGAATACGGCTCCGAATGTCGACGTCAAAATGTTGGTGCTGCGCGCGGCGTGCTGATTCGGCGCCGCCACCGTGTTGATCGGATTGTTGAGCACACGAGTGGTGATCTCGGCCTCGAACCACTCGTCCAGCCGATCGATCGGTGCGTCATCGTTGAAGGCCCAGGTCATCGCCCTGCCCGGCGCGATCAGGCCCAGTCGCGGTGCCGGCGGTATGTCCAGACCATCGAACGAGATGCCAGCGATCTGCGGCGAGCTGGCGAGTCTCGGATCGGTCGAAGATACGTAACCCTGGCCGGCCGGCAGCGGATCGGTCAATCGAACGTCGCCAACCTGGATCAGCGTGAAGCCTGGCGTTTCGAAGCCGAACCAGCCGCCGGTGCGGACGCGATAGCGGCATTCCTCGCCGATTTCTACGCGCGGCGATCGCTTGGCATTCGGCCCCGGCTCGCTGACTTCATCGTTTTCGTTGCACCCCACGAAGCCCTTGATGAGGTTGAAGCCGATCACGCGCTGGCGAATGCCATCGAGCGTGTAGTTGTTGGTGCGATCGAGCTGCGCGTCCGGACGCTGGATGGGCGTCGGGAACCACAGCAGCGCATTGTTGAACAGCGTGATCTCGCCCACCACATCGGCGCGTAGCGACAAGTCATCGAGCGCTATGCGCCCCGGGTCCGACGTCTTGATGACGCTGAAATCCAGGTTCACCGTCTGCGACGGCGCGATGCTCGCAGGCTGCGTGCAGTGATAGACCGTCGCAGTCGCCGGGATCGGGTTCGGCTGTACCCACACCTTCCATGGGTTGGGCTGAGGTGGATTGCCATTGATCGGATACACCGCGCATCCCGCCGGCACGTCCATCACTTGCATGGTCGCGCCGAAGCTGACGAAGGTGTGGTGATCCTCGGCGCTGTGTCCGCCGTTGTTGGTCACGCGCACACGAATCGGCAGCTCTTGAGCCGGATCGTTGGTGAGAATGAAAACCGGCGAGAGCCCGTTGTTGATATCGGTGATGGCGATATCGAGGTCCTCCGGCGACGGATTGATGGTCTCGTCCTCGAAGAAACGAATGTGTCCCTGCCCCGGACAGAACGTGTCGTAGTCGACGGTCAGGCGATTGGTGCTGCTTGGCGGGCGCGCCGGATCGATGCTGCCCGGAGGATCTTCATCCAGATCGGCCCGCAGATCGTACGGCTCGAAAGTGGCGCGGTCCTGGCTGATGAGCACCACAGGAAACGTCACGACCACCGTATCACCATGCCGCAGCATGTTGACCTGTTCCGGATAGTTCGGATTCGCCGTCGAGCTGTGCAGCCGGAAGCGAGGAGCGATGTTCTGCAGCGGCGTCTGCGACGGCGACGTGAGATTGGGCTGTGGGTTCTCCCACGTGATCCGATCGATCATGCCGTTGTACGCGCCGTACTCCGGAAAGATGATGTTGGTGCCAACCGTGTTCGCGCCACCCACCTGCAAGTTCTTGGTGAAGCCTCCGATCCAATACGTCGGGTCGATCACGTACTGCGGCGGCAGAGCATCCGTCAGCACGATGTCCTTCACCGAGCCGCCGGTATTGTTCGTGATCGTCAGCGTGACCAGGCCGCGAGCGCCGAACGGCTGAGTGGACTGCACGGTCGTGCCGATCGTGTTGACGCCCGTGAAATCGTCATCGACGGTGAGTCCGGCGGCGGTCTCGCCATGACGCGTGCGCAGGAGCGCTGTTTCATTGGGTATCGGAATACCGCCGGCGCCACCTGGGTCGGCTTCGCAACCGAATTGCGCGTCGCTGACAGTATTGGTTCTGCCATTGCCAACAGCGCACGAGCCGTCGACGAGAATCTTGCCGACCAGGAACAGCACGCTGGAGGTGCTGTTGGGCTGCACGTCGATGTCGCGGTTATTTAGGTTGCGCGTGAACCCACCAGTGGCGCCGCCGTTGAGAAAGTTCGTCGTCGCGCCTATGACACCGAAGGGATCGTTGACCACGAAGTTGCCGACGTTGTTGCTCGCCGCGATACAGGTCGAGCCCGCCGGCAGAGCGCCATTGTTGGCCGCAACCGCGTTGGCCGCGCCTTCGGTGGGACACGCGAAGTTGATGTCGAGATTGCCATCCGCCATCAGGTCGTCGAGTCGCAGGTCCTGCAGGGCCGCGGCGCCATCGTTGTCGATCTGGATGCGCCAGATGATGTCGTCGTTGTTGTTGCCGAATACCGTGTTGGTGTACTGGCCGGAACCCTGCGCGGCGTCGAAGTTGCGGCCCAGCTTGATGATTTCCGGATCGGGCGCGCGGAATGCGAGCGTCGCGAAATCATTCTGCACCTGACACTCAGTGGTCGAGCCTGCAGGGGTGTATGCGAGCGAAGCGTTGGTCGCCTTGCTGGCGTTGAAGAGTCCTTCTTCCGGCGCGCCGTTGGCGCGGCGGACGCGGAATGTGATTTGGACGAACTCACCGTTGCCCGGAGTATTGCCGTCAGGCACCAGCACATAGTTGTCGAAGTCCCAAGTCCACACACCGCCGACGTTGGTGGGATTGGGCGCGAGCGGAGCTCCACCGCTGCTGACAGCAACGACCGTGGTGCCGGGAATCGGCTCCAGTGCCGGCGAGCTCAAATCCTGGGAGATGCGAATGTTTGATATCGGAGCGTTGTCGTCGTCGGCATAGCCGACGCGCACGCGCACCTGACCGACGCCGCACAGCTCGCAGAAGCTGTCGCCTTCATCGATGATGACGTCGATGTCGCCGGCCGGCGGACACACGGCTTGCGCGAGCACGTCTCGCACCGGAAATGCGAACGCCACGAGTGCCAGCGCGATACTCGCGGCACTATGTAACATTCTCTGGCCAATGCGTCGTCTTATGGTCATTGCTCGACTTTCATTCGCCCACGCTGGGCCCGCTGCTCTCTCTTTGGGTGATCCGCCCGACACGCCATCGGACGCACTTCGCTGACCGCTGAAGTTCGGTTGCGAAGCGTTTTTCTTATGTCACGTCAACACACATCGCTCTCGCCGGCTCACGCGGCCGGCAGGAAATCGATGGGATAAAAGATCGTGATCGCCGGCACCGGCTTGGCGCCGAAATCGAATGCCTTGACGCGCTCGATGACTTGCGCGGTCAGCTCCGGCGCCGTCATGTCGGTGGACTTGAGCTCGCACATGGAGACGCTGCCGTCCGGTTCGATGGTCAGCCGCAATAGCACTTGACCCTTGAGCGTCGGGTCCTTGCGCAGCTCTTTGTTATAAAGCCGATACAGCGCCGCCTTGTAGCGGTCGAAAACGATTTGTATCTCTTCGTCGGTGCGGCCCGGCGTCGCGCCATCGCCGCTGAGCGGACGATCGCCGCCAGGTGTGCCGACGGATGCGATTGCACTGGTCGCACGCGTGACTTGCACGCCGGCCATGTTGCCGCCAGCGCCATTGCCGCCGCCGGTGCCGCGGCTCAATGAAGAAAGATTGATGCCGCCGCTCGATCCCGGCGCGTTGGTCGTCAGCATGGAACGCTCGGTGCGTGCCGAGTTGTAATCGGAGTTGTCGAGGCGCGCCTGATTGCCGAGTCGCGCGACGACCTGATCGTCCTTCGCGGCAGCGAGCTTGGAGCGGAATGCCAGGATGCCCTCTTCCTTCGCGGGCGTTTCCGGTATTGCTTCCTCGACCTTCTTCTCCACCTTGGCGACGCGCGTGGGCGTCGGCTTCGGCTGCGGCACTTCGGCGACCTGCTCGGGCGCTTTCGGTTTCGGCGGCTCTTCCTTCGGCGGCGGCGGCGGGGTGGGCTTCTCTTCCATCAGCAGGCGCACCACTCGCTCGGGCTCGACATTGCCATTGGCGTCGATGCGTGCTGGCAACGGAATGTAAGGAACGATCACACTGAAGGTAATCGCCAGCAGCAACGCAATCGCGACAGACTTGCGGAAACGCTGGTCGTCCTCGCCTTCTCGCGTCCAAGGCATCACGAGCTTGCGCGGAATCTCGCTGATCTCGCGCTCGATCGGCCACTCGTACTTGAGCCGCTCTTCCTCGTCCTGCGCTTCGAACAACGCGTGCTCGATCGCCTCGACCAAATCGGCCTGCTGGCTCAGCACCTTCAGCAGATCCGCTTCACGCGCTTCGATGTCTTTGATGCGCGTATCGAACTGATCGATGCGAGCACGCACACCACGAATGTGCTCGACACCTTGCGCCGCCTGGCCGAGGCCCCAGAAAACTTCGGCGCCGCCCATCTCCGCGAGCTTTTCCAGAGCGCGGCAGGCATCGACAGCGAACTGATGTTGTTTACGCTGCGGCTTGAGGGACTCGAGTTCGTTCTCGGCCGCACGCAAATCGCGCGCGAGCGCCGCCAACTTGGTCCGTGCACGCGACAGCTCGTTGATGAGCTGCCGCTGCTGCGGACTCGGAGCAGCTTCTTCGAGGGTCACCGGGCGCGGCAGAGCCGTAACTGCGTTCATCGCAATTGGGAGTTCAGTGGACAAATGGGAGTGGTCGCAGCGTTATTTCTGCAATACGGCCAGCGAAATCTTGCCGTAGGTGGTCGCGGTGCAAGTCGCCATGACCTTCCGAACCAGGTCAAAGGACAGCGACTTGTCGGCGATCACCGTGACTTCTCGCTTGGCGGTGCCTGCCGCGCCGGCGTCGCCCATCAGCATGGGACGCTCCAGCACTCGCTTCAGCGGTTCGACCAGCGATGTCTGCGCCGCCGCGGCTTCGGAGACACTGGTGACCACCTCGCCCTGTACGAGAATGTGATCCTGCGTGATGGTCACGACCACGGTCGGACTGGCCTGTGTTTCGGCGGTGGATTGTGGAATCTCGACGCCTTTGTTGTTCTGAACCACCTCCACGTCCGCCGTATAGATGAGCAGGAACGTCACCAGCACCGACATCACGTCGATGAGTGGAATCAAATTCAACTCCGCGTCTTCACGAGGCGGAGCACGATTCAACAGACTCATTGCGCCACTCCTTCCGCAACCGGCTGCTCGGCGGTGGGCACTTCTTCCGGCGCCTCTCCCACGGCCACATTGGTGAACAGTTCGAGCTTGGAGCCGTCCTGCTGCACGCTGCGGATCGCGTCCATCACTTGAATCAGATAGTCGTACTTGACCTGCCGCTCCAGCAGCACGGAAGCGTCGTCCACGTCCGGGTACTCGCGCTTCAACTGCAACGCGAGGTCCGTGAGCATCTTGTAGTCGTACTCGCCATTCACCTTCGGCACCGCTGCGATCAGCGTGTCGCCGTTGGTCAGCTCGAAGCCGCTCTCGCGCACGATCACTTCGAGCCGGAATTCCGGCGGCGACGGCGCGCCGGCCGAATCCGCGCTCGGCAGATCGAGCTGCAGGATGGTGATGCGCGAGAACACCGCCGTCATGAGCAGGAACGTGACCAGCACCGTGAAGATGTCGATCATCGGCACCAGCATCAGCTCGGTGGGCTTGCGCACGCGATTGGTGAAGCTGCCATGGGTCAGCGAGCCACCCAGCGCCTGCAATCGACTACTACTACTGGAAGTGGACATGAGTCGTCCTTACGCCTGCGCCGGGTGCGCAACCGCGACGTTCGTAATCTCGCTGTTGGCCGCCTGACTCAGTTCCAGACGCGCCTGCGCCTTGGCCGACTGACGATCCGCGACCATGGTCAGGAACTTCACCGCACCGGTTTCGAGGCTGCTGATGAGTTCGCTGGTCTTGGTCTGCAGGAACGCATGCGTGAACAGCAGCGGCACCGCGACCATCAGGCCGAACGCCGTACAGTTCATCGCTTCGGAGATGCTGCCCGCGAGCAGATTGGCTTTTTCCGCCGGGTTCGCGGTCGCCACTGCGGAGAACGCGCCGATCAAACCGCTGACGGTGCCGAGCAGGCCGAGCAGTGTGGCGAGGTTGGCGAACGTCGCGAGGTAGTGCGTGCGCTTTTCCAGGTGCGGAATGATTTCCATCAGGCTGGCGCGCAGCGCCTTCTCGATGTCGTCGATGCGACGCACGGCGCCGAGTCGAGCGAGGCCGACGCCGAGCACACGCGCGATCGCGGTGTTGCTCTTGCCGGTCATCTCACGCGCCAGCTCGAAGTCGGCGTTGGTCAACGACGGTTCGACTGCATTCCACATTCTGCGATTGGTGATGACCAGGCGCGTCAGCGTGATGTAACGCTCGATCACGATC
>JBEVKA010000184.1:0-5728 GCA_040509855.1 Steroidobacter sp. | reverse complement strand
TACAAGGCGCTCGAGCTGTTCTGGGACGGCAACTGGGATCGCACGTTCGTGCAGGCCTCTTACACGCTGGCCTTCAGCAAGGGCAACACCGAAGGCGGCGTGAAGTCCGACATCGGCCAGGACGACACCAACGTCACCCAGGACTTCGACTACAAGGAGCTGGCGGTGGATTCGTACGGCTACCTGCCGAACGATCGTCGTCACTCGATGAAGTTCTTCGGCAGCTACTCGATCACCGAGGAGCTGGCAGTGGGCACCAACCTGCTGGTCCAGTCCGGACGACCGAAGAACTGCCTGGGCGTGCTGTATCCGTTCAACGGCGGCATCCATGGCTACGGCTCCTCGTTCTTCCGCTGTGGCACGACAGAGGCGGGTGGTCGCGATGGTCCGTCGGTGGCGAAGCCGCGTGGCACGGCGGGTCGTCTGCCGTGGACGTACACGATCGATCTGAGCGTCGCCTATCAGCCGCAGTGGGCCGAAGGATTGACCGCGAAGATGGACGTGTTCAACCTGCTCAACAAACAGGAAGCCATTGCCGTCGAGGATCGCGCGGAGGATCCGGCCACTGGAGCGCCGTCGCCGACGTATCTGGTGCCGCGTGCATTCCAGACGCCGCGCGAGTTCCAGTTCTCGCTGGTTTATAACTTCTGACCGCCAGGGATGGTGGGAATGCTGGCAATACATGAGCAATTGCCAGCGGACGCTGTAACTGTCTGCGAGAGGGGAGGGATGCCCTCCCTACGGCCGCCTTCGGGCGGCCGTATTTATTGGAGGGCGGCGCATCGATGCAATCCCATCGGGATCTCTGGGCGAGCGCTCAGCAGTGTGAAGAGCGTGGCGCCTTGGGCGAGGCGCGCACGCTCTATGAAACGATTCTGGCCGGCGAGCCTCGCCACGTTCCGGCCCGGCTGCGCATGGCGCGCCTCGAACAGCTCGCCGATCGTTATCTAACGGCGAAGGAACATCTATGGCGGGCGGTGGACGCGGTGCGCGAGCACGGCAGCACGCGTCACATGGGCTATGTGACGGCTCGCCTGTTGCAATTCGCCGAGGAAGCCGAAGTCGCCGCGCTCATCAAGTCCGTCGACTGGTCGGATCCGCATGTCGTGCGTCAGTCGCCGGTCCTGGCCCAGCATCTGTGGCTCGCGGGCGACTATCAGGCCGCGCTGAGTTTTCTCGACGCGATGACCCATCAGGTGCCGGCGCATCACTTACTCACGTTCACTCGCGCCAATGTGCTTCGCTACCTCGGTGACATGGAGGCAGCCGATCGAGCTTATGAAGCATGCCTGGCGCTGTCGCCGGACTTTCCGGACGCGCACTGGGCCGTTGCCACTCATTCCAAGGCGCAGCCGCCGCTGGCTCGCGTTCAACGCATTCGCGACGCGCTGAGTCGCGTTACGCCGAACGGCATCGAGGAAGCGCATCTTTGTTACGCGCTGTTTCGTGAATACGATGCGGCGGACGATCGGGACGAAGCGTGGTCAGCCTTGTCCCGCGGTGCTGAGATCATGAGTCGACAGCTCGCGTTCGATTCGCCACTCGAAGCCTCGCGCTTCGAATCGCTGATGCAACTGCCCGTGTCTGCACCGACCTTCGTGACGGACAGCGAGATCGTGCCGGTCTTCATCTTGGGCATGCCGCGCACCGGGACGACGCTGCTCGATCGCATCGTGGGCAATCACTCCGCGGTGACGTCGCTGGGCGAGCGCAACGATTTCTCGGCGGCGGTGAGCGAAGCGTCGGGTCACTTTTTCCGATCCCCGCTTCACGGCGATCGCCTGCAGCTGATTGCGGATCTGGATTTCGCGCGGGTGGGCCGACTCTACGAACTGCGCTTGCAGCAGCTCGCCGAGGGCAAGCGCTATGTGATCGACAAGAATCCGCAGAACCTGTTCAATCTGCCGCTCATCCTCCAATCCCTGCCGGAGGCGCGCGTACTGTGTCTGCAACGTGATCCGATGGACGCCTGCTTTTCCAACCTGAAGGAGCTGTTCCAGGCGGATGCCTATGGCTACAGCTATGCGTTGGATGATCTGGCCGATCATTGCCTGCGCGTGCGGCGTTGGATGAAGCATTGGCAAACGCAGGCACCGGATTCGGTGCGGATCGTTTCTTACGAGGATCTGGTTCGCTCTCCCGAACAGACGACGGCGGGGGTGCTCGACTTTCTCGGGCTCGATCAACAGAGCGGTCTACACGAAATCACACGCAACAGCGCGCCGGTTGCAACGGCAAGCAGCAGTCAGGTGCGTGAAAACATTCACGAGCGCGGGATCGGGGCGTGGAAACGTTACGAGCGACAGCTGCAGCCGCTGCGCGAGCGACTGGGCACCTGATGGCCGTTCCTGCGAGTGTCCCGGCAGGTTTGCGACCGATCGTGGCAAACGCGGAGGCGCTGGCCGCGAAGCGCGACTGGGACGGCGCCATCGCCGCGTATGAAAGTGTGCTGGCGCATGCACCCAACGAGCCGTACACGCTGGTGCAACTGTCGTACATATATTCGCTCCGAGGGCACTATCGTCGCGCCGAGAGCTTCGCGGTGGCGGCCGCACGCACCGGAACCACGGATGCGACGATTCTGGCCGAGCTGCTGCCGCGTCTGCGCACGTTCAATCAGGCGGCGGAGCTGCTGGCATGTATCGAGCGGTTGGGACCACTCGACCAGATTCCCATTCCCTTGCTGATCGCGATCGGTGCGCAGCTGAGTTATCTCAATCTTCCCGAGCGCGCCATCGCTTATCTCGACGAAGCGCGCCGGGCCGATCCGGACTATCCAACTACGCTGCTCGCGCGCACGCAGATCCTCACTTATCTCGGACGCTTCGACGACGCCGAACAGGACGTGGCCCGCGCCATCCGCCGGGCTCCTGAAATCGCACAGGGCTACTGGTTGCGAGCCGGCTTGCGACGTCAGAGCGCCGAGCGCAATCACGTGGATGCGATCAAGCGTGAGCTGGTGCGTCCAGGCCGCACGGCGGACGATATCGCATTGCTGTCGTTCGCTCTGCATAAGGAGCTCGATGACCTGCGACGATACGATGAAGCGTGGACGGCGTTGCTGCAGGGCTGTCGCGCCAAGCGCTCGCGGCTGAACTACGATGCTCGTGGAATGAAACAAGTGTTCGCCGCCTTGTCGACGTTCGAGCCTGCCAGCCTGGGGTCTGACGAAACGGTCTCGGGGCCGACACCGATCTTCATCGTGGGCATGCATCGATCCGGCACGACATTGCTGGAGCAAATGTTCGCCGGCCATGCGGATGTCACTGCACTAGGCGAACTCTATGACTTCACCAGCGCGATGCGCTACACGACGGATCATCACTGCAAGGGAGTGATCGATGCCACGCTCGTGGAGCGCGCGCACGGCGTTGATCTCAGCGCCGCAGGGAAACGTTATCTCGATGGCGTCGCGTGGCGAGTCAACGGCGCGGGCTACTTCACCGACAAGCTTCCTTCCAACTTCCTCAACATCGGCTTCATCGCTCACGCCTTGCCGCAGGCGAAGATCCTGCACATGGTGCGCGATCCCGTGGAGATCTGTTTCTCCAACCTGCGCGAGCTGTTCTCCGACGCGAATCCATACAGCTATGACTTGCAGGAGCTCGGGGACTACTATGACTGGTATGCGGGGTTGATGAAGCACTGGCACTCGCGCTTTCCCGGCCGAATTCTCGATGTGGAATACGCTCGGCTGCTTGTCGAGCCAGAGTTACAACTGCGTCGCGTAGCGGAATTCTGCGGCTTGCCCTTCGATTCGAAGATGTTGGAACTGGGTTCGCGTGATCGCGGTGTGGTGACAGCTAGTGCTGTGCAGGTGCGCGATGGGATTCGAATTCGCGAGCGGCCGAAGTGGGCGCCGTATGAGCGGGGGTTGGCACCGTTGGTTGAGCGTTGGTTCAAGCGGTGAGATGGCACGAAGCACGTCCGTGTGCTTCGCCCTGCGGGCGGCCGTTGGCCGTGCAAAACGGCTGTCCTGCCATTTTGTAGAACTCACTGGCGTGAGTTCTACAATCTCGACACGACTGCCAGATAAAAAAGCCCCCGCTGGGGCTTTTTTATCTGGCGGAAGCGGTGAGATTCGAACTCACGAGGCTCTTGCGAGCCTGCCGGTTTTCAAGACCGGTGCAATCGACCACTCTGCCACGCTTCCACGGGCCCGGGGTTGCTCGGGCCGCGGAGTCTAGCATGGATGGCGGGGGCGGCCGAAGGCGGGGTCAGCCTCAACCCCTGGGGCCGCGAGGGTCGAGGTGGGTCGCGAACACCTTGGCGCCGTTCAGATCCTTGAGCATCACCGTCATGACCTTGCTGTGCTGATCGATGTCGACCTGGCCGAAGAACTGGTAGCCGCCGCTGGGCGGTGTGTTCGCGGTCAGCGGCGCTTTCTGGAAAATGACTTGCGGGCCGAAGGTCTTGTCGAGCACGTTGGGACCGAAGCTGCCGGAGTGCAGCGGGCCGGCGACGAATTCCCAGAACGGCGCGAAGTCCTGGAAGACCGCTTTGTTCGGATCGTAGTAGTGGGCCGCGCAGTAGTGCACGTCGGCGGTCATCCATACGACATTGCGAACATCCTCGCGCTTGATGAAACGCAATACGTCGGCGATCTCCAATTCGCGGCCTGACGCGGGACCATCGTTGCCGTTCGCCGGACCTTCCCAGCGCGCGCGGCCTTGGTCGTCGTTGCCGTCGGGAATGCGCAGGCCGAGCGGCATGTCGGAGGCGATGACTTTCCAAGTGGCGCGCGAACGGCGCAGTTTGTCTTTCAACCACGCGATCTGCGCCTTGCCGAGGAACACGGTCTCGTCGCTCGGGCGCTCCTGCAGATTGTGTGTGTTCGGACCGCGATAGCTGCGCATGTCGATCACGAACACATCCAGGTCCTGGCCATAGGGAATGTGACGATAGATGCGCTCGTCTTCAGCCTGGTTGTGCCAGCGCATCGGCGAGTGTTCGAGAAACGCGCGAGTGGCGCGACCGGTGAGGGTTTGCAGGCGCTGCTCGGTGTAGCGGGAGTCGAGCACTTTGCTATCCGACCAGTTGTTGGTGACTTCGTGATCGTCCCACTGCCAGATCTGCGGCACCTCCGCCGAGAAGCGTTGGACGTTGGTGTCGTAGCGGTTGTACAGATGGTTGCGGCGATACTCGTGCAGCGTCTCGGCGACCTTCATTTTCTCGGGCACTTCGTTCAGGAACGCGTTGGTCCAGATCAGATTGCCGGCGGCGTCGGTGACGCGCTCCGTCATCGGGGCATCGGCATAGATGGTGTCGCCGGAGTGAATGAAAAAATCCGGGCGCGCCTGGCGCATGGCTTCGTAGATTTTCATGCCGCCGAAGCCGAGGTCGATGCCCCAGCCCTGGCCGGCGGTGTCGCCGGACCAGACGAAACGAATGTTTCGTCGCTGCGACGGCGGCGTGTGGAACTGGCCGAGCACGGGTTCGCTGGTGGCTCGACCCGAGTTGAGATCCTGATAGGTGACGCGCACGAAAATATCGGCGTCGGTGGGCAGCCGAGTCAGATCGACGCGCGAGGTGAAGTCGCTGACGTCGAGCGCGTGTGGGCCGCGAATCCTTTGAGCACGCTTGAAGCTCTCATCCTGCGACCACTCGACGATCATGCGCGCGGGGCGATCGGCACGACTCCAGATGATGGCGCGACCGTCGATGACGTCGCCGATCTGCAGTCCCCAGTTTGCCATGGGACGCACGGTGTCCGAGGCGACGATGGCCG